>NZ_VOZV01000016.1:0-73032 GCF_013419565.1 Acinetobacter sp. YH12072
TGATCCCTTCCCGAACTCAGAAGTGAAACCTCTTAGCGCTGATGGTAGTGTGGGGTCTCCCATGTGAGAGTAAGTCATCGCCAGCTCATTATTCCTAAAGCCCTCTGCTCACGCAGGGGGCTTTTTTTATAGAAAAAATAAAGATGAAATAGAAAAAGGCTTAAATAAATTTAAGCCTTTATATTTATGGATTAATATTTCTGGAATGCATTTAATTAATCATTAGTACGTTCTAATTACATCGATTTTTTAAGTTGCTTCTGGTGCGTTAAAACTTCTTTTGCATATTTTTTGCCTTGTTTACGCATTTTCCGATCTTTCTCATAGGCAGTAGGGCCTACATTATAATAGCCCAGCGCTTTTTCTAGGCTGCCACTAGATTCCTGATAACGTGACAGAATATAACTCCCACATCCAATATTTATTGCTTCATTAAATAAATCAGGTCCACATGTAGATTGCCAATAACGCGGAACAATTTGCATAAGACCCACAGCACCTGCAGGTGAAGCGACCTGACTGCGATAGGTAGATTCCTGTCGAATCACGGCTGCTACTAGCAAGGGATCTAGACTATGTCTTTCGGCATTTTGAATAATTAAAGGTGAAACGCGAGTAGCAGTTATCGCAGGCACAGCATATGCAGTCTGAATTCCTTGAGACAGTTTAGCAGAGCGTTTTTCTAAGGAATTACCTCCTAGTGAGGAGCAAGCACTTATTAATATTGTACTTAAACCAAGTATCCCAATTTTTAAAGTAGTAGGATTTAAGACCTTTAATAATGAATAGTTTTTGCCAGAAAATTTGCCCAACAACTTTCAGCTTCCCTGTATTTTTAAAATTAGATTGATCTTAGGAAGATGTATGAAAATCGTCAAGAAATTAGATGATTTGTTTACAAAGACAAATTAGATTTTATTGAATAATGAATTTTTTATGAAGAATTGTTTAAAGAAAAGCCAATTAACAGTCGAATTTGTATCTCAGGCTTTTCTTTAAAGTGTATGTGTTTAGATGCACAAGAAAGCTTAGTCTAAAGTTTTTAGCATCCAGATTTCACAAGCTGCACTATGACCTGTATTGCCTTCGGGATGATCGAGATGTTCAAAACCTAATTTTTCGTAAAGCTTCACTGCCTGCCAAAGACTTGCAGTAGTCTCAAGATAGATTCGTTTAAAGTTCTGCTCATGAGCAAAGTCAAAGGTCAGATTTAAAATCTTTTTTGCAAATCCATAACGACGAATAATGGGTAAGAAATACATTTTCTGTATTTCTAGAATACTCTGATCACCCTGTAATGGCGCAATACCTCCGCCACCAAAGACTTGATCCTGCTCATCGATAATGACCCAATAAGCTGCATTTGGCTGCTGATATACTTCATACAGGTTATCCAAAATTGAATCACCGACAGCAAAGCCGGACTCTGCTGCAAGCCCGAATTCTACGGAAACTTCACGAATAATCTTGGCAATTTGAGCATTATCTTGAGGTTGTAGAGGACGAATAGAATACATAGATTATGATATAAAGAAGGATGGAAATTTTATAGTCCGAATACCGTAAAAAATCCATCCTTTTTATTGCTTCATTTTTAATAAAGCAGTATTTCCAGTTTTTGATTATTTTAATTCGCTTGAAGATTTACCTAGTTCACGTCGGGCAATAATGAGTTGCTGGATCTGTTGAGTTCCTTCAAAAATATCCAGAATCTTGGAGTCCCGCGCCCATTTTTCTAAAAGTTCTGCCTCGTTATAGCCTACAGACGCTGCTAATTCGACACACTTCAAAGTGATTTCATTCGCGATACGACCCGCCTTGGCTTTGGTAATAGAAGCTTCACGGGAATTAGGCTTACGATTATCCGCCATCCACGCAGCTTTTAACATTAATAAACGGGCAGATTCCCATTCGGCTTCCATACGATAAATCTGCGCTGCAATATTCGATGTTTGTAAGTAAGGTGTATGGTACTCAGAATCTAGCTGATCCTTAAAAATTTCCTTGGTTCTCTCTAAAGAAGCTTTAGAGCAACCAATTGCCATCGCTGCAACGAGTGGGCGGGTATTATCAAAAGTTTCCATGACCCCAGCAAAACCCTTGGCCACATCAATTTCAGCATGTCCAAGCAAATTAGCAGCAGGTATACGACAATCAATAAAACTAATTGCAGCCGTATCCGAGGCTTTAATGCCTAGCTTATGTTCCAGACGCTCGATTTTCATGCCGGGTGTGCCTTTGGGTACGACAAAGGATTTAATTGCAGCACGGCCAAGTTTTTTATCTAAAGTCGCCCAGACGACAACCGCATCTGCACGTTCGCCAGAGGTGACAAAGATTTTTTCACCATTGAGGATATAGTCATCACCATCTTTAATGGCAGTGGTACGAATGGCAGCTGAATCCGAACCACAGCCTGGTTCAGTAATCGCCATCGCTGCCCATATACCATGAAAGCGTTGCAACTGTTCGTCATTAGCAACGGCAGCAATGGCTGAATTTCCTAACCCTTGACGCGGCATGGATAAAAGCAGTCCGGTATCACCATAACACATTTCGACAATACTAAGTGCTGTCGACATATTGACGCCATTTTTATTGCTTTCATCGCTATCACCGCGTTTATTGACCGCAGCTCCTGCATTCATGCCTTCGCTGCCTTGGTTCATACCATCGACGACAGAGGCAAGCATATCCAACTCTTTCGGATAAGCATGTTCAGCTTTGTCATACTTGCGTGAAATAGGGCGGAGTACATTCAGGGCAACTTCATGTGCCTGATCAATCAGCAAGTTGAATTTTTTAGGATTTTGCAAGTTCATTTATTTTTTTCCTTATTCTTTGCTCAGGCATGAAGGCCAGAATGTACGATTGCTGTTGCTCTTAAGTCCCGATACCAGCGTTCTACCGGATGTTCCTTAGTGAAGCCATGTCCGCCGAGAATCTGTACGCCATCTGTGCCAATTTTCATGGATTTTTCTGCACAGAGCAGACGGGCCAGATAAGCTTCTCGATGAAAATCCTGCCCGGATTCTGCCAGACTGGCGGCATTCAGGATCAGCATTTGCATGGCATCAATTTCAATCGCCATATCTGCAATCATAAAAGCTACACTTTGCCGATGGGAAATTGGTTCACCAAAGGCTGTGCGTTCATTGGTATATTGCACACAGTATTTTTTAACCGCTTCACAGGTACCGACCGCCATGGCACACCACATTAAATTGCCTAGATCAAGAAAAGCGGTGTAATCAAAATCGTCATCTCCCAAGCGTTGTGCCGGTGTGTTATTAAATTTGAGATTCACAGTTTGAGTGGCTTTCAAGCCCATAGCCGGAGATTTTTGTGCAGTAATGGTATTATTGCGTTGCACAATAAATACTTCGGTTTTGCCATTCAGATCTGCACTGACCAGATAGATATCAGCAGTTTCTCCGAGCATCACCAAGGTTTTTTCACCATTAATTAAATAGTGATCTCCATTCGACGTTGCTTGAGTTTTTAACTGATAAGGATTAAAGGCAGCTGTTGCTTCCTGTACTGCGAAGGTAGCTTTAAGATGAGGATCATCAGCGAATGCAGTCAAATACTCAGTCTGAACCTGTTCTGAACCCCAACGGGTAATGGCATTAATCACACTAAAGGTAGAAAGCAGACCGGCGGTCAGACTGAAATCACCTTGAGCCAACTGTTGAGCCATCAGGACATTACTGACGATATTCTGTTCTGCAGCTACGCCACCTAGAGTTTCAGGCAGCGCATAAAAATTAAGACCCAGATCAGTTGAATATTGCCAGAGTTCCTCTGGAAAGATTTCATGATGATCTGCATCATGTGCCAAAGGATAAAGGACTTCACTGGCAAACTGCTGCATCGCCTCACAGGTCATTTGCTGTTCTTCAGTCAGATTCAGATCGAACAGGGATTTAGACTGATGTGGTAAACGTTGTCTTTGAATTTTCTGACCAGATTTCAGAATTTTATGAGTCTGGCTGAGTGTTTTAAAACCTGCTTTAGAGCTTTGATAAAGAGATTTTTCTAAAAATTTACGCAGCTTTAATTGGTCGAGTAAATCACTTCCAGCCACTTTGGTCAGGATGGACAAGCCAAATCCTTGTGCTTTGTTCACCATATTGTTCATTCTAATTATCCTACGGGGTGTTATCTTATTTGCCTGATGTTGACATGCAGTTCTAGAAAAAACCATGTCATCAATGACATGAATCATTGTCAATTTATAATTAAAATAAAGAGGGGATTTAAAAATTTAAGATATTGAAACTAAATAGAAAAATAAAATAAGAAAAATTAGGTTTTTATCAAAAATTGACCCGAATGACAAAATCATCCGGGTCTTATATAAGGCTAATAATAACTTAGTCGTTTAGAGATGACGTTTAATCATTGCGCGTACATTAGTTTTCGCATCAATCACCGTCATGAAGGTATAAGCGCCAATGAACTTACGGCTGATAAACATAAATTCTTTAGGCGGTACACTGAAATAACGTGAAGCCATGGATTTAGAAGCTTGCTGCATTACCCGGCTATGAAGCTGGCTTTTTTTCCAGTTATAGCGGTCATGTTCATCCATCACACCTGGAGGCAGGTCTTTATTGTTCATTGGCGAGCTGAAGGCTTCTGTGGCTAACAGGAAGACTTTCGCCATATCCGGTTTGATGCTAGGCGGAATAGAATCAAAGAATTCATAACCGGTCATGGCTTTCACCATCATGTCTGAATCATGATGATAACCGGCCTGGATCAGGTTACGCGCTACATTGAGTAGATGCTGGTCAAATTGACGGATTGCACCGAAGTCGAGAAGCACAATCTTGTCCTGAATATTTTCGCCATCACCTAGACGTACCAGATAATTGCCGAAATTCGGGTCAGTCTGCATCTCCCCCCATTCAAAAATCTCACGTACTGCGATTTCAAGGGAAGCCTCACCCAGTTTATTACGACGTTCCTGTGGTAGAGACAACATTACTGGACTATTGATGGGTACACCACGTTCAAAGGTCATACACAGAACACGGTCAGTACAATAGTTATCGATGATGGTCGGTACGATATATCGTGGATCATTTTGCAGACGTTTACAGAAACGACGGGTCGTATCCGCCTCAATTTTATAATTGACCTCACGATGCATCATCTCACGAACTTCATCGAACCATTGATCAAATTCACGGGTTTGCGGCACCATACGAGTCAATTTGAGCATGTTCTTAAACAGGCTCATATCAGAATCAATAGCCTCAGCTACACCCGGGTACTGGATTTTAAGCACCAGTTCCATGCCATCTGACTTGCGTACAGCACGGTGAACCTGAGCCAAAGAGGCGGTACCTAGGGGCTCATGATCAACCGTCAGATCATCTAGCTTGGAACCTAATTGCTGTTGTAATTGGGCTTTGATCGCCGGCCACGCCAAAGCAACTGTTTTATTATTTAACGTATTTAAGGCTTGAGTGACCTCTTCTGGCAGAAAATGTTCGCCATACAGGGCCATCATCTGGCCAATTTTGACAATTGAACCTTTAAGCTTGCCAATTTCTGCAACCAGATAATCGGCCTGTTCTTTCATGGCTTTTTTGCGTCTTCTTTCTTTTTCTTCTTCACTCGAGAACATAGAACCCGCACTGGATGCTGCCCAGCGCGTACCTGCCAGCAAAGATGCCTTTGCGATCGATAAGCGTCGATCCATTGAGGAAGTTTTCAATTGTTTAAGCTTATCGTTCTGATCTGACATGTAAACTCAATCCTTTTATCAGCATAAAGCGGAATAAATCATTGTAGTGGATATTACCGTGTCTGCACGTATTAAAAAAGTTTAAGCCGCTGAATTCACGGTGAAAATCTCGGCAAGAGCATATCGCTTGCCGTTTTGACCAGTGTAGGGTGAATATTATGACATTTGAAATTGAATTTTTAATTCAGATCGTTGTTGTAACTGTTGTTTATTTGTTTGAATATGTTGATGAATTAGGTTCTGGACTGTTTCATGCATAAAACCCAGCGCATAACCCTTCACAATAATGATGCTTGGCAAACTGAAAAACAGGTATTTGGCATCTTCCAAAGTCGCGCTACTAAATACGCCTTGCTGCATTAATGTGGTTTGTAAAAATACCTTTTCCTGCTGCACCTGACTGGATAACTGGTCATTCCAGTAGTTCTGGCGCATGGCCATAAGATTGTTGTGCTTATAGCTCATAAGATCTGGGCTCGTTTGGACATCATTGCCGAATTATATGCGGCTATAAAATCAAGTTTCAACCAAAGAACTGTGACATCTTTTTAAGCGAGAAAAATATAGGATTTTATCAAGGACTCAGTTAGTATCAGGCAATAATTTAAACAAGATTCATTATTCAATATTGATTGGAAACAAGCCAGTTTTGGTGAAGGGGATATTATGCGTTTTGCATGTTTATTAATGGCAGGTTGTTTGGGGACGATGGCATTACAGGTTCAGGCGGCTACAGGTTATTCTCAGGAATATACCCAGTGCATGAACTTTAGTTATGGCAATACAGCTAAACTGCAGAAATGTGTGAAAAAAGAATTAAAAGCTCAGAATAAACGTCTAAAGAAAAACTATAAGACTTATCTGAAATTGAATGCGGGTTATCGTAATAATATTCGTGATCAGCATACAGTGTGGCAACGTAAATTATCACAGCAATGCAAGCTGACCATGAATACCCAATATGCCCAGATTAAACAGGGTCAATGTGCGCTGGAGATGGTAAAAGATCAGGCGAATTTGTATCAATTGCGTTCTTATCGTGCCGGTACTTAAACTGATTTTAAGTTAATAAGTCCTTCCGGAAATACCGATAAATCTTAAAAAGCAGGATTCTAATCTGTCTGAAATCCAGAAGATCTGTCATTGATAAACCATGGAGAATTCGGGTTTTTCATGGTTTTGGCATTATAAAAGACCTCAAAACAAGGTATCATAAGGCGTTTTAAAAAATGACCTTGGAGACGCCTTAAGTGGATCGACCGACTATTAGCCCTGAACATTTGCAGGAAGCCGCTGAAAATTTAACTACCATTCGTGATTTTATTCGTTTTGGGGTTACAGCATTACGTCAATACGATGCGCACTTAGGTCAAGGTACAGAAGATTATTTTGCTGAAAGTTCAGCGCTGGTTCTGCAAACCTTGTCACTGGACTGGAATGCAGATCCTGAAATTCTGGACTCTAAATTATTGCCAAGCGAAGTGGCTGAGTTCTTGAGCTTGCTGGAACGCCGTATTAATGAACGTGTTCCTACCTCTTATTTATTGAATCTGGCCTATTTCTTCGGCAAGCCATTCTATGTGGATGAGCGTGTTCTGATTCCACGTTCGCCAATCGTTGAGCTGATTGAAAACCGCTTTGCTCCTTATTGCCTGACTGAAAATGGTGAAATGGGTGCAGCAGTAAATAACCTGCCAGAAAATCCGAATCCAAAAACTCCACAACGCATTCTGGATATGTGTACCGGTTCTGGCTGTATCGCGATTGCATTGGCCTATGCTTTCCCGGATTCAGAAGTGGATGCAACCGATATTTCTAAAGAAGCTTTGGAAGTGGCGCAGATTAACTGTGAACATCACAGTAAACAGTATCAAGTGGCTTTACTTGAATCTGATCTATTTGCCAAAATTCCAGCTGAAAACCAATATGATCTAATCGTATCTAATCCTCCATATGTCGATGCAGAGGATATGGCTGATCTTCCTGATGAATTCCATCATGAGCCAGAGCTGGCATTGGCTGCTGGTCAAGACGGTCTGGATCTAGTACGTAAGATGCTGGCTCAAGCAGCTGATTACCTAACTGAAGACGGTTTAATCGTGATTGAAGTGGGTAACTCTGAATGGGCGATGAAGCAAAACTTCAATACCGTTGATTTTCACTGGTTGCAGTTCCAACGTGGTGGTTCAGGTATCTTTGCACTGACTGCAGCCCAATGCCGTCAATATCGTGATTTATTCATTCAATCTGTTAATTCATAAGGAGTCGTTGGCATGGCAGGTAATAGTATAGGGCAACTCTTCCGTGTAACGACTTGTGGTGAATCTCATGGTGTTGGCTTAATGGCCATTATTGATGGGGTTCCACCAGGGATTAAACTGTCTGAAGCCGATTTGCAAAAGGATCTGGACCGTCGTAAGCCGGGTACATCGAAATTTGCAACACAGCGTAAAGAACCAGATGAAGTTGAAATTATTTCAGGTGTGTTTGAGGGTAAAACCACCGGAACTTCAATCGGTCTTTTAATCCGCAATACGGATCAGAAATCGAAAGATTATGGCAATATCGCGCAAACTTTCCGCCCGGGTCATGCAGATTATACCTATACCCAGAAGTATGGTTTCCGTGATTATCGTGGTGGTGGGCGTTCAAGTGCGCGAGAAACTGCGATGCGTGTTGCAGCGGGCGCGATTGCCAAGAAATTCCTGTTTGAAAAATTCGGTATTGAAATCCGTGGTCATGTGACTCAGATCGGTACTGAAAAAGCAGAAAAACTGGACTGGAATGAAGTTCCAAATAACCCGTTCTTCTGTGGTGATGTTGATGCGGTGCCGCGCTTTGAAGCATTGGTAACTTCATTACGTGAGCAAGGCACAAGCTGTGGCGCACGCCTTGAGATCATTGCTTCTAAAGTGCCAGTGGGTTGGGGTGAACCAGTATTTGATCGTTTAGATGCTGATATTGCCCATGCCATGATGTCAATCAATGCCGTGAAAGGCGTGGAAATTGGTGATGGGTTTAGTGTCGCTGAGCAGTTCGGTCATGAAACCCGTGATGAACTCACAACAGATGGCTTCCTGGCGAACCATGCTGGCGGTATCTTGGGTGGTATTTCTAGCGGTCAGGATATTCGTGTTTCGATTGCGTTGAAACCAACGGCTTCCATCACAACTCCGGGTAAAACCATTACCATTAATCGTGAAGATACGGATGTCCTGACCAAAGGCCGTCATGATCCTTGCGTGGGTGTACGTGCAACCCCAATTGCTGAAGCGATGCTAGCAATTGTTTTGATGGATCACTTCATGCGTCATCGTGCACAAAATGCCGATGTCATTGCGCCGTTTGAGCCAATTGAACCTAAATAATTTGCTTTATAGAAGCAAATGAAATTAAAGTCAGGCTTCGGTCTGGCTTTTTTATATTTATAAAATGAAAAATAACAATATTCGTTTAGCCCAAGCTACGGACATTCAAAGCATTGTTAAGTTGATCAATACAGCTTATCGATCAAATTTGGGTTGGACGCATGAACATGACATTGTTTCAGGTAATCGAATTAATGAGGCTCAGTTAAGTGAGCTTTTAGCACGGCCTGATGTTGAACTTTATGTCTTGGAAAATAATGATCAACTGGTGGGTTGTATTGGTTTGACACACTTCCCAGATTGTTTTGAAATCGGCAGTTTTGCTATTGACCCAGTCCGGCAAAATTCAGGTTATGGCCGAATATTGTTAGATTTCGCTGAGCAATACTCTAGAGAAAAAATACCTTTCAAAAAACTTAGAATGTCTGTTCTTAATGTTCGCATTGAATTAATCGCGTATTATGAGCGTCGTGGTTATCACAAAACCGGCAAAACAGAGAGTTACCCACTGGATGCAGATGTTGGACAGCCTTTAGTAGATTTAAATCTGGTGATTTTAGAAAAGAGTCTCGAAAAGATTGATGAAGTTATTTGAATCTATGTTTGATTCTAAGTATGTTTAATAAGAATAATGACAGGATATATGAATGGAAGTATGGTTAAGTGCTGAATTAAGTAGGGAAGTGTTAACAGAAGATCATCTTGATCTCGAAAATAAAGCACGTAACGCAGTAGAAAATGCCTTAAATGCTCAACTACAAAATAAGTCGTATGATATTCCTATAGATAAATGGAAGTGCATTGAAATTATAATGGGAAATGATAGTTTTGATGAACGTATTTTTTATTCATTTAAACGTAGAAATATGGATTTCCGTTTAAGGATTGATCCAACAACTTTTAAGGCAACAGATGATTTAGGCCGTGAGAGACTCATTTTTAGGATGCTCTTAAGAAGCCTGGATTTGTTAAAAGTTAAGTTTGAAAAAGTCCGTCCGAAGCTTGATGCAAAGGTTTATGAGGAGCTTGAAAGACTAAAAAATGATGCACTAAATGTTGCAAAAGATGAAAGTTGGATTTAAAGCGTATTTTAATTAAAGCCAGCGAGAGTGTTTTTTATTTATTATCCATTGAATTTTCCACTATTTTTATCTTGAAACGAGCCGGTTGTTGTATCCTTGCTCATTGACAGGCAATTGAATTGGATGCGATTGCCGCAAAACCCATATCATGAGTTGTTCAATGTTTCAGACTATCTTCACTGTACTGTTTCCGCTTATTGGCCTGATTACTTTGGGCTATGTATTAAAACAAAGGAAATGGCTGGAAGATAGTTTCTGGCGTGGGGCAGAAAAACTTAATTATTTTGTCCTGTTTCCAGTCATGCTATTTTTAAATCTGGCCGTAGCCAAGATTGAAATGGCAGTCATTAAAGATGTGGTTCTGGTGGTCTTTAGCCTTATGGCAGTGGTCAGTATTGCTCTATATGTGATGCGCAAGATTTATCAGATTGGCTATGCACGTTTTGGGGTCTATGTGCAGGCACTCCTGCGTTTTAATACCTATATCGGACTTGCAGCAGTGAATGCTTTATTTCATCAGCAGGGCATGACCATTTTCGCCGTAGTGATGGTGTTATGTATTCCACTGGTCAATATCTTATCTGTACTGGCATTTACCCGTAGTTCAGATATGCAGATCTTCAAAATCCTGATTGATCTGTTAAAGAACCCTTTAATTCTAGGTTCTCTTGTTGGAGGCCTATTTAATCTTTCAGGCTTATCACTCTGGGCTGGGTTTGAATTATTCTTAAAACAGATTGCCTTATGCAGTTTGCCGCTTGGCTTGATGTGTGTGGGGGCTGCCTTACAGTTCCAAGGCTTCCAGCGAGATATCTTCCCATTAGGTCTGGCGACTTTTGGACGTTTATTAGGAATGCCACTTGCTGCTTTCTTTGTCTGCCAATTATTTGATATTGATCCTTTAACCACCCAGGTACTGGTGTTGTTTTTTGCTTTACCTACTGCTTCAGCTTCCTATGTACTGACGCGTGTCTATGGCGGAGATAGCCAGTTCATGGCCAGTATTATCAGTATGCAAACGGTAGTCGCGGCTGGATCTCTCATGTTGATTCTTTCCTGGTTAATTTAATTTTAGGATCTGAAAGTCGGTCATATATTAAAGTCTAATATTAAATCAATCCTATAAATAGCCTAAGCAATTATTAACATTATTGCTTTTCTTAAATGCCTTGCATTGCAGCATGACGTAGGAAAATGAGGCAAAAAACCAAATTAAAATCTTAAAATTCGTTTGAAATAGATAGTGTTATTTCTTCTAAATTTATTGAAAGTATCGTTACCACTTAAATCACGTGAATTAACATAAATAAAAAACTGTAGTCTCCGATAAGATGGTATATAAATTGCTCAGGATAATAAAAATATTATTGCAGGAGAGAAATGCTACTGCATTCGCCGAAGGAGCAAGGTCCCAGGAAACTCTCAGGCAAAAGGACTGCAATAATATATTAAACTCTGGAGAGAAGTGTTGAATCACTCACCGAAGGGGGAAGGTTGCTGCATACAGCTATGATGCAGTCACCGAAGCTCTCAGGTACACATGACAGATGGGAAAGACATCACATATTGAGGAGAGGTGTCTATGCGTCATGTTATTGTGGTGGGGGCAGGCATTACCGGTGTAACAACAGCTTATGAGCTCGCCTTACTCGGTTATCAGGTCACGGTGGTTGACCGTCATCTTTATCCCGCGATGGAAACATCCTTTGCTAATGGCGGGCAACTTTCTGCCTGTAATGCAGAAGTCTGGAATCAAAAAGCCACTGTGTTGAAAGGCATCAAATGGATGTCACAAAAAACCGCACCGCTATTGCTTAATCCTTCTTTTAGTCTGCATAAATATAGCTGGCTGATGGAATTTCTAGGTCATATTAAAAACTATGAAACCAATACCCGGGAAACGGTAAAAATCGCATTACTGGCCAGAAAACGTCTGTTTGAAATTGCCGAAATTGAGCAGATTGATTTTGATCTGGAAAAGCGCGGAATTCTACATTTCTACCATAATAAAGCTGATTATGATGTCGCAATTAAGGTCAATGATCTGTTGTGTAGTGGTGGTCTGGAACGTAATGCCATCAGCAATGAAGAAATCAAGCAGATTGAACCTGCATTAACTGGAGATTATTATGCCGGGTTTTATTGCCAGAGTGATGCGACTGGAGATATTCATAAATTCAGTACTGGACTGGCAAATGCCTGTATGAAAAAAGGGGTGAACTTCGAATTTGGTCAGGATGTATTTGCGGTCGATCACCAAGCACAGCATATTACGGTTAAATGCAGACCAAGCCCTGAAAATGTGCATGCCAATGCTGAAGATGTGCTCGAGATTCAGGCGGATGCCATTGTGGTATGTGCAGGCGTAAGCAGTTATCAGTTGGCAGATCTGTTGGGTGAGCGAGTGAATGTCTATCCGGTAAAAGGCTATTCAATTACCGTACAGCTGAATGATGAGCAAAGTCAGCAAAATGCTCCTTGGGTCAGTCTGCTAGATGAGAGCGCCAAGATCGTCTTGTCACGTTTAGGTAAAGACCGCTTACGTGTTGCAGGAACCGCGGAATTTAATGGTTATAATCGGGATATTCGTGTTGACCGAATTCAGCCTTTAATTGACTGGACACAACGCAATTTCGATCTGTGTACTGAACATGTGGTGCCGTGGGCAGGTCTGCGTCCCATGATGCCGAACATGATGCCAGTGGTGCGCCGTGGTAGACAGGAACGTGTCTTTTACAACACCGGTCATGGACACTTGGGCTGGACATTATCAGCGGCAACCGCAGCGATGATTAGCCAAGAAATAGCTCAGCATTACCCGGCCTAAGTAAATAGCCCGCTTACGGGCTATTTTTAAAGATCAAAAAATAATTATTTATTCATTAAGCTTCTTCTACCTGAGAAAGAAGGTTAGGATAAAGGGAATCTTTATAAAAACCTCTCCTTTAAGGAGAGGGAATTTCTAGTTTAAATTTTTAAATATATATTCAGGACATCAATAGATAAAAAAAGTCAGCTGTTTAATCATATAAACGATAAATACCACTAAAACGTTCACAACCCTTTTGTTCGGTACTGACCGTCAAAATTGCCTTGCTATAGTTAAAGTTATATTTGCAGTCATGCTCATTATCCGTAATCTGGCTTTTAGTTTCGGTCGTGGTATAAGCTAGAAAAGGAATGGTCTGGGTTTCTGCACGATTATTCGGATTGCGGTAAGCAATTCCTTCAATTTTGATGCGGTCTTTCGTCAGCTGATGAATCTTGAGATGAATTGGCTGTTTGGCCATTTGGCCCTGTTCAAACTTGAGATAGTGCTGAGTTAGGCTCTGATTCAAGGAAATATAAATATTGAGGTCATCCAGACGCTGGTCAAATTGCTGTTTAAAGCAGTCCAGCGTCTTACATTGCTGTAAGCGTGTACTCCATAGCTGCTGAGTATCTTGTAATAAGCGAACAGGCGCATCTGTAATCAGAAAAGCGGTAAAATATTGATCTGTCAGTTTTTCACGCGGTTCATCAAGAGAGGCTGAGCAGATCTTTTTCATGGCTGCGTTATTGTTATGATGACTGTTACAGTCCAGCGATTCAGCATGAATGCTGCTAGCAAAAAGGCCTGTCCCGAGTAAAAGTCCCATTATTTTCATCATATTTATATCAGTTTTCAGTAGCATGATCGCTTATACTTTCACTGTGTTACGCTAGGTCTAACTATAGCGAAATAGAAACGTCGTGTACAAGATTTCAATCAGTTATTTCTAAAGGATATAAAAGTGATTGCACAAATTCGTATTGGTCAGGGACTGGATGTACATGCATTTGAAGAAGGTGATTTTGTCACTCTGGCAGGTATTCAGATTCCACATACGCATGGCTTGAAAGCACACTCTGATGGTGATGTGGTTTTACATGCACTTTGTGATGCTTTGCTAGGTGCCTTGGCGCTAGGCGATATTGGCCAGCATTTTCCAGATACCGATCCGCAGTTTAAAGGTGCAGACAGCAAGGTTTTATTAAAGCATGTCTATCAGCTAATTTTGGATCGTGGTTATCGCCTAAATAATGCTGACATCACTGTAGCTTGTGAACGTCCAAAGCTGGCTAAACATAACCTGGAAATGCGTCAGAGCATTGCCGATGTACTGGATGTGGATGTGACTCAAATCAGTATTAAAGCCACAACCACTGAAAAATTAGGATTTACTGGTCGTCAGGAAGGTATTCTGTCTATGGCAACTGTTCTGATCAGTCATTACAAATAACATCAACCGAAGTTATTAGGATGAATCAGGGATAATTCCAGTTCCTGTGTTGCTTTACGGCCTTGCAGCTGTAGGGCAACCGCATGAATTAAACCGGTCCAGGTTTCATTCGGTTCCCAGAGCTGATGCAGATATTCCTGTGCAGTCGGCATGTCCATATCCATATAGTATTGTCGATATAAATACATCAGGCAGCTGACATGATAATTCTGCGTACAATGTACCCAGACCATTTGTTCTTTGACCAGATGATCAATCAGATCCAGTACCAGCAGGCATTGGCTATCCGAAGGGGTTTCCCAGGAGATCGGCAACTGGATATAGTTCAGGCCAAGATCAAGACAAATTTTATCTTCATGTAACAGATGATGATCGCTATCTGTTAATGCCACATTGATTACGGTGGATACGCCGTATTCTTTAATCAACCTCAGTTGTTCAGTTGTCGGCTGACCAGAGCTGAACAGATGGTCATGGATGAACTGAAAATTTTCAATTTGACTTAATGCAGTTTCAATTTCATTCATCAGATAAAATTTTCCTTGTTCAGAAATGAAAACGCCATCTTGTCGATGGCGTTTGTCAGTTCGTTTAACGATTAGGTAAAACGTCCTTCAATGCCTCATGCATGTCAAGCAACACTTTTTCTGTGGTCTCCCAATCGATACAGCCATCAGTCACTGATTTTCCATATTCCAGATCACAAAGATTGGCAGGAATATCCTGACGGCCACCTTTCAGGTGACTTTCTACCATAATACCAACAATTGACTTGTTTCCATCAAGAATTTGTTCAGTAATATTTTTTAAGACAAGCGGTTGTAAGTACGGGTCTTTATTTGAGTTTGCGTGGCTGGCATCAATCATGATCTTGCCGCTGACTTTGGCTTTCGCAAGCGCTGCCTCAGCATCTGCAACTGAACCTGCATCGTAGTTAGGTTTGCCATTACCGCCACGTAGAACCACGTGTGCATATGGATTCCCTGAAGTACGAATCACCGCAACCTGACCTTGGTCATTTAGACCCAGGAAGCTGTGACCATGTTTAACAGATTGCATTGCATTGGTCGCAACAGTTAAGCCGCCGTCTGTACCATTTTTGAAGCCGACTGGTGAAGACAGGCCAGAAGACATTTCACGGTGAGTTTGGCTCTCGGTAGTACGTGCACCGATCGCTGACCATGAAATTAAATCCTGATAGTACTGTGGAGAGTTTGGATCCAGTGCTTCTGTTGCACATGGCAGGCCAAGTTCATTCAGCTCCAGTAACAGTTTACGACCGATACGCAGACCTTTCTCAATATTGAAAGAGTCATTCATATCAGGGTCATTGATCAGACCTTTCCAGCCTACAGTTGTACGCGGTTTTTCAAAATAAACACGCATTACGATATACAGGCTATCTTTTACTTTTTCGCTTAAAGCTTTTAAACGTTCAGCATATTCATGCGCAGCCGCTGGATCATGAATTGAACATGGACCAATTACTACAAAAATACGCTTATCCTTGCCATCCAGGATATTACGAATCGTTTCACGACCATGCAGTACGGTTTGATAAGCAGTTTCAGTCAAAGGTAACTCTGCTTTCAACTGAGCAGGTGTTACCAAAGGAATCATGCTTTGGATATTCACGTCATCAATATCTGATGCTGAAATAGGTTTTGACTGTAGTGTATTCATTGCCGTCACTGGTTTGATCATACAAAAGGTTGTTTAATAGCCTGAATATAACATGAATGATGCGTCACTTTGTTATAAAAAAGATGAATACTTCTTTGAAAAAAAAGTGATGAATCCATGATTTAGTTTAAACAGCAGCTGTTTTTTCTACTGCTGTTACCAATTCAGGTTGGGCGGGTTGCACCGGTTTTGACTTGACTGGATTCACAATGAAATTCACGCCAAGACAGAACAGGGTAATCCCAAGAATTTTACGGATAATTTTCTCTGGCATACGTGAACTGATCAGTGTTCCAATCACAATCGCTGGAATAGAACCGCAAAGTAACCAGCCTAATAAAGTAAAGTCTACATTACCTGCACTCATATGGCCCAGACCTGCGACTAAAGTTAAAAGTACAGCATGTACTACATCCGAACCGATAATACGGATCATGGGTAGATTCGGGAACATCAGGATCAAGGCCATAATACCGAAAGCACCGGCACCGACAGATGACAGGGTCACAAACACGCCCAGTACAATCCCCATAATCACGATCAAGACACGTTTATTGCCAGATTTAAAGTCAACTTTGTCTAAATCCTGAGTCATGTCAGGTAGTTCTTGTTTGCGGTATTTATTAAAGAACTTTTCAATAGAATTGCGGAATACAATAGATGCACCAGTAAGGGTCAGCATAAAGCCCAATACCATGGTCAGCGTTGCTTTATAATGTGTCGATTGACTGAGATAATTCTCTAGTACCCAGTGGGTCACAAATGAGGCAGGGATACTGCCGATCGCCAGCCAGATCACAATGGGCCAGACAATATTCATTTTCTTAGCATGAACCAGTGAACCACAGAATTTAGAAATTGCGGCATAAAGAAGGTCTGTACCAATCGCGATATGCGGTTCAACCCGAAGCAGTGTAATCAGGATTGGGGTCATCAACGAACCGCCACCGACACCGGTAATCCCAACACAGAAACCTACCAATACACCTGCTAAAATAAATTCAATCGGACCAAACATGCATATATGCCAAAATCAAAAAACGAGCATATCTTATGACTTTTAAATATAAGTCGTTGTCTTGATTATTGATTTGCTTATTCTAAAAAGAGATAAAGACTATAAAATTTAAAGTAATTCATCCTGATTTATATTTTAATTTGAATCATCTAGCATACCTTTCTATTGCTAAGTATGAAAATTGATAAAGCTTCTGCAAAATGCCTTTTTATTTATTTGTTTAAAGATCAGCCGCTTTAAATTTATTTTAATTTTTAAGCTGGGCTAAGGCGCGCGCATTGTCCAGATTCCAGTAGTTTAATTATTTGAGGTAGCCAAGATTTGTGAGTTCAACACTTAGGCATGCTCAAATCATGCTTTATGATAGAATCTGAACGGAATTAATTTGTCTCATTTGAGGGAATACACTTGCAGAATCGGAAACTTAAAATCGGAATCGTGGTGGGAGAGGTATCGGGAGATACGCTTGGTGCGAAGCTCATCCGTAGTTTTCGAGAGCAGGGTATTGATGCAGAATTTGAAGGGATTGGTGGGCCGCAAATGCTGGCTGAAGGCTTCAAGAGCTACTATCCAATGGATATTCTCTCGGTCATGGGCATTGTTGAAGTCCTGAAAGATATTAAAAAACTGTTCGCGGTTCGTGATGGTCTGGTCGAGACCTGGACGAAAGATCCCGTCGATGTTTTCATTGGAATTGATGCGCCTGATTTTAATTTGCGACTTTCCAAGACCCTGAAGCAAAAACAGTTACCGATTAAGACCGTGCAATATGTCAGCCCTTCGGTCTGGGCATGGCGTCAGGGACGTGTGCATGGCATCAAGGCCAGCATTAATCTGGTACTGTGCCTGTTTCCATTTGAAAAAGCATTTTTCAAAAAATGGGATGTTCCGGCAGCTTTTGTCGGTCATCCATTGGCAAGTCAGTTACCCCTCAACAATAATCTGGCTGAAGCGCAGGCAGAACTGGGCTTAGATCCTGCACAAAAATATATTGCACTGCTGCCAGGTAGCCGCCGTGGTGAAATTGAACGCTTAGGACCATTGGTACTGGATGCAGCCAAAATTCTGCATCAGAAATATCCGGATTATACGTTTCTGATTCCCGCCATTAATGAGATGCGTAAACAGCAGATTGAAAACTTGCTGGCACAATATCCGGACAGTTTAAAAGCACATATCCGCCTGATGGAAAATACCAGTAGTGAGTCAAAAATTGGCCGTCAGGTGATGAATGCATCTAATATCATTGCGTTAGCTTCAGGCACTGCGACACTGGAAGCCATGTTATTGCATCGTCCGATGGTGACCTTTTATAAATTGCACTGGCTGACTTATCAGATTGCCAAATTGCTGGTCAAAATTCCTTATTTCTCATTGCCAAATATCATTGCTGGTAAAAAAGTCATTCAAGAATTAATCCAGTCAGAAGCAACGCCTGAAAACCTGGCTGCTGAAATTGAAAAATTGATGGATATTGAAGCAGCTCAAATTCAGGTGATGCAGCATCTCACCATGCACAAGCAGCTGCTTTCCGGCAACAGTGAAGATCCTGTCAAAGCGGTACTAGCCTTAGTCCAATAGAGGCGTCTTGCTTTTTTGACAGGCAATACGGTATCGGGTCGGGGTTTGTTCAAACTGTTTTTTAAAGCTTTGACTAAACGCCGTTTCCGAAGAATAGCCCACCAGATAGGCGATCTGCTGAATGCTAAATCCGCTATTTCTGAGATATTGTGCTGCCAGGCGAAGTCGATGCTGTTGCAGATAAGCCAATGGTGGCTCACCAACAATCTGGGTAAACAGCTGGGCAAATTTGGAACGCGACATATGGCATTGTTCAGCCAGGCTTTCTACGGTCCAAGGCTGTTCTGGTTTGCCATGAATTGCTGCCAAGGCATTAGATAGTTCAGGATGCGAAAGAGCATTCAGCCAGCTCGAAGCATTTTCCAGATTCAAAATATAATCTCGCACGCATTCAATCAGTAAAATACTGACCAGATGATCCAGAATCTTGTCCCGTCCCGGACGAAGTTGCTGGGTTTCCAATGCTAGAAATTGCAAACCAACTTGTAACCATTCTGGTGCTGTATCTCCCAGAATATGCTGGATGTGCAGAAATTTAGGTAAAGCACTCAGTAGCGGTTTCGCCATCTGGATATCCAGATTGGAACGAATCGCCAGGATAAAACTGCGTTCTGCTGAATGGGTGATATTGAGATCCACACATTGCTGTGCATGAGTCTGAAAATAAGAGTTGATCGAATGATGTTCAGAAAAATCCGCATTGCCGGGACTAGAAATCCGGTGGGCAGAACCAGCAGGCAATAACACCAGATCACCTTGTTGCAGCTCAAGCAGATCACCATCTTTAAATATTAATTGCGCTTGACCTTGCAATAACACATAAGCCAGTATGGAAGGTTCATACTGATAATCAAATCCGCCTGGATGAAACACATTGAGGTAGAGATATTCTGATTTTTCCAGATGAATATCATCAAAAATTTTACTTAAAGCATCCATGCCTGACTCTATTCTTTTGTTTTAATTCATTTAATTAAATTTAAATAGCCCAGTCTTGTGATTTAAGGCCAAGATTTGGCCTATTGCGCCAAAGACGCTGACATAGTTTTTCTGGACGTTCAATACTGTTCGCTAATGCTGAAATATTCAACTATATGTGCAGAGTAACATAAAAAAGGAGGGTCGCAATGAATGCCCCTGCACAAATTAGCAAAGCTCAGTTCACGCAGGATGCGTCAGCGCTGAAAGGTGTCCAACTGGATAAAAAACGTTTTGGCTGGCTGCTGAGTCCCGGTTTGCCTGTGATCGGTATGGGAATTCTGGCTGGCTATCATTTTGGCCCCAAAGCCACTAAAAAAGTCTTTGCGATGGGTGGGCCTTTATTATTACATGTGATTATCCCAACATTAGATGCTTTAATTGGTGATGATGCCAATAATCCAAATGATGAGCAGATTCAGGCATTGGTCAAAGATCCTTATTATGACCGGATCGTGAAGATGTTTATCCCATTGCAAATGGCTGCCAATGCTTTTGCAGGCTATGTCGTATCCCGTCCAAATGTTTCTCTGGTCGATCAGGTTCTACTTGGCGTTTCTATGGGGGCGATCAATGGAATCGGCGTGAATACTGCGCACGAGCTAAGCCACCGTCCTCAGAAAAAAGATCACTACTGGTCACATGCCAGCCTGATGCCGCTGGCTTATAACCATTTCCGGATTGAGCATCCTTATGGACATCATAAACGGGTGGCGACGCCAGAAGACCCGGCATCTTCGAAAATGGGTGAATCCTTCTACCGTTTCTGGCCACGTACTGTATTGGGTGGCTTGAAATCAGCAATTCAGATAGAAAAAAGACGTTTGGAACGTAAAGGCTTAAAATTCTTTAGTCAGGAAAATGAGCTGTTTCATGGCTGGGCGATGAGCGCAGGTTACCATGCCTTAATGCTGAAAACGTATGGCAAGAAAATTATTCCTTATACGCTGACCCAAGCCTTTTACGGCATCAGCCTGTTTGAAATCGTGAATTATATCGAACACTATGGATTGAAACGCGGGCAAAAAGCAGATGGTACCTATGAGCGAACCTTGCCCGAACATAGCTGGAACAATAACAACATCGTGACCAACCTGTTCCTGTACCAGTTACAACGCCATTCGGATCATCATGCCTATCCAAGCCGACCATTTCAGGCATTGCGACATTTTGATGAAGCACCAGAATTACCAAGTGGTTATGCCACCATGCTGATACCGGCACTGATTCCACCATTGTGGTACAAGATGATGGATCAACGTGTGTATCAACATTATCAAGGCGATCTGGCTAAAGCGAATATTCTGCCTTCGAAACGTGCCAAGCTGCTTAAGAAATTTGGTCTAAAAGACACTGCGGCTTGATGATGTAAACAAATAAAAAATGCGCCATTCGAGGCGCATTTTTTATTGATTTTTATTTAGAACCAGTCACTTTGCATATTTAGACAGGTGTTATCGAAGTTCATCAGTAACTTAGCCTGATGTTCAATTTCAGGCAGTTCCCAATGAATAAAATATTGAGCTGCCTGAATTTTACCCGCCAGAAAGGCTTGATCTTCCTGTTGAGAAGATGTGCCAAATTTAAGTTGAGCCTGATTGGCCATTTCCAGCCACAGCCACGCAATAATAGTTTTGCCCATCATATCCAGATATAGGCCAGAATTGGCCAAAGTTTCACTAACTTTGCCTTGATGCAGCGCCTGACCTAAAACCTGAGTGGTCTTTTGCACAGTAACAAGATGCTGTTTATAGACATCTGCCAGTTCTGTTAACTTGCCATCCTGAATTTCAGACAAGGTTTTCTGGATGCGTTGCATGAGCAGGGTCAGGCCTTTGCCATTGTGCTGCCAGAGTTTACGGCCTAATAGATCCAGAGACTGAATCCCATAAGTGCCTTCATGAATCGGATTAAGACGGTTATCCCGATAGCATTGCTCAACCGGATATTCACGCGTATAGCCCGCACCACCCAAGACCTGAATCGCTAGATCATTGGCTTTAGGACCATAGGCAGAAGGGAAGGACTTGACCACTGGTATAATGAGATCGAGTAAAATGGCACTCTCTTCATCTTGTGCAGCCTGATGTTCATCAATTAAACGAGCTGCAAATAAGCACAGCGCCAAAGCACCTTCAACATAAGATTTTTGTGCCAGTAGCATACGTTTGACATCCGTATGCTCAATGATATTCACAGGTTTAGCGTCAGGTGTTTTTTCATGAACCGGACGGCCTTGAGGACGGTTTTTAGCATAGTCCATAGATTCCAGATAGCCGCGATAACCAATCATGGCTGCCCCTAGACCGACACCGACGCGCGCTTCATTCATCATCTTGAACATATATTTTAAACCTTGTCCCACTTCACCAATTAAATAGCCTAAGCAACGATCGTTTTCCCCAAAGCTTAGAACTGTTGAAGTGGTGCCGCGATAGCCCATTTTGTGTAGCAGGCCAGCCAGATGGACATCATTGGATTCACTTACAGTTCCATCTGTATTGGTTTTGAATTTCGGCACGATGAATAGGGAAATACCTTTTACCCCTTGCGGAGCGTCTTGGATACGAGCCAGAACTAGATGCACAATATTTTCAGTAATGTCCTGATCACCACCAGAAATAAACATTTTCTGGCCTTTAATTTTGTAGCTTCCATCTGACTGAGGAATCGCTTTAGTGGTCAGATCTCCCAAAGAGGAACCCACATTCGGCTCGGTCATCGCCATAGTTCCAGCAAAGCGGCCACTTAGCATATGCGGCAAGAACATTTGTTTTTGTTCTGGAGAGGCAAAGGCTTGAATCAGATTTGCTGCAGCGGCTGTCAGAAAAGAGTAGGCAACAGTCGAAGGATTGGCCGACATGAAATAGGCATTGCAGGCCATATTCACCAAAGTCGGCAATTGCATGCCGCCGTCTGCGTAATCATGCTGGGCGCAGAGTAGACCAGCATCAGCAAATTGTTGCCATGCTATTTTTACTTCATCAATGGTCTTCACCTGTTTGCCATCAAAGCTCGGTTCGTGGTGATCAGCCTTGGCATTATGCGGCGCAAAATAATCGGTCGCGATGCCTTTTGCCGTTTCCAGAATACTATCAAAGGTATTTTTGTCATGATCCTGATAGCGTTCCAGTTCAGTTAAGGCTTCGAGTTTGAAAACATCATAAAGCAGAAAATTGAGGTCTTTATCATTAATCAGCTGAGTCACAGTATAGTCCTGAATGTGCAATCCTTGAGATAGCATCAAGACTAACAGTTGCATTTATCAAGGAGGATTGTCAATAATGACATGAAACGGGTGAAAAGCGACAAATAGAACAATATGCAACAGGTAGTGATTTTAGGTTTTGATGGTGCTTTAGCTTCAGCAATTACGGGTGTCGTCGATTTATTTGCTATGGCGGGCGTCAGCTGGAACCGGATTCAGCAGCAGGATGTGCAACGCCTGTTTAAAGTCAGGATCGCCAGTCCAGATGGACAACCAATTCGTTGTATTAACGGCCTGGAATTACCAGCTCATTGTTCATATCAAGAAATTCAAACAGCAAATATTCTGGTAGTGCCGACCATCGCCGCGCCTATACAAGAGGTACTGGATGAAAATTCAGGCCTGATTCAGTTTCTAACTTCTGCTCATGCACAATCCACCTTAATCGCTGGAAACTGCACCGGAAATTTCTTTCTGGCAGAAGCTGGTATTTTAGATGATCGTGTGGCGACAACGCATTGGGGCTTTCAGGACATGTTTCGTGCACGTTATCCTCAAGTGAGATTGAATGCCGATCTAATGATTAGCCGGGATCAAAATATTTACTGTGCAGGTGGAGGTTTGGCCTGGTTTGACTTAGGCTTGCATCTGATTGAACGTTTCTATGGTTTTGAAGTTGCCATGCAATCTGCCAAATCCTTTGTAATTGATTATCGACGCGATAGCCAATTGTCTTATTCATTAATGAAGATTGGTCAACCTCATCATGATGAACTTGTGCAAAAGGTTCAGGACTGGTTAGAGCAGCATTTTCATGAAGAATTTACTTTAAATGCGCTGGCAGAACGTTTTAATGTCACGACTCGTACTTTAATCCGGCATTTTAAGCAGGTGCTAAATATTGCACCGAACCAGTATCTGCAAGCCATTCGTATTGAAGCGGCACGCAAACGTCTTGAGGAAACCGATCAGGCCATAGATCTGATTATGCAAAATGTCGGCTATCAGGATCCAAGTTCATTTCGGCGTTTATTTTATAAAAAAACAGGGTTAACACCTTTAGAATATCGCCGTCGTTTTAGCCGACGTTTCTAAATTTTGATAAAAAGAAAGATTCGAAAATCTCTCTTGGCATACATATTAGCTAAAGATATCTTTACGTAAATAATGCGTATAAATGGTTGATGCGATGCTTTGCAGGAAGCCGGTGAACATAATCCAGTAAATGAAAATTTCACGTTCTAACTATTTTAGTCCGAAACCTTCAAATCCGATGATGATCAAGAAGGCTGAACTAATCCCCAAAAATAAAATGTTATAGGATAATGACTTCTGCTTTAATAAAATCATTGTTCCTCTTTCGTCTTTGTCTTCTTGTGAGCATTCAAAGCGTATTTTATATATTTCACAGCAGATCACAGCCACCACAATACTTAAAATACTAGCCATCAATAACCAATAGTGTCATGTTTCTTCCTCAGCATAACTAAACAGTTCCTCAATCGTGGTTTCAAGTGCATTTGCTAACTTGAATGCCAGAATCAAGGAAGGGTTGTACTTCTCTTTTTCTAATGCGGCAATCGTTTGGCGGCTGACTGCCACTGCATCAGCAAGCTGTTGTTGTGTCCAACGTTTTTTAGCACGAAACACGATGATGTCATTCTTTAACATGTCTTTACTCCAACATCATTCAAAATGTAATATATATTTAGCATTGTGTAAACTATATATTTCATAATGATAAAAATAAGCGTCATTTAAAAAGGTGGAGATATAAAAAACGGGCTAAATGCCCGTTTAAAAAAGTATTGAATCAATTGGTTTAAGCTTTGACTGAGGTCGGCTTAACCTTGCGGCCATGCAGCAGGTAATACCAGATCAGACAGCTAAAAGTAAGCAATGCAGAGAACAGATAAAGCTGACGATAACCCACCTGATCCAGCAGCATGCCGAGGAAATAAGGTCCGAAACCAAGACCGGCATCTAGTGCAATAAAGAAAGTCGAGGTCGCCAGACCCATCCGTTGCAAGGTGGTACTTTTTACAGCAATGGTTTGACACACTGACTGAATATTACCGAAACCAAAACCTAATAACGCGGCACTCGCCAGTAACATCACAGAGTTTTGTGCCTGACTCAGCATTAGAATACCTACTGCCATAATCACGATTGCAGGATAGATAATGATGTTTTCACCTTTACGATCCATTAATGGGCCAGTAAAAGGACGTGACAGCAGAATGGCAAAGGCATACATCAGGAAGAAGAATGAGGCTGCTTCGACCAGATTGATGTCCTTGGCATAGAAGTGAATAAAGGACAGTACGCCTGAATAACAGGTAGCCACTAGCAGGACAATGACAGCAATCGGCAAGGCATTCGGCTCTACATATTGAGCGAGTTTACTGGCAGATTGTGGAACAGATGAAGTCGATGTACCACTTGCTTTAAGACGCGGCGGCTGGATAAACAGACCGCAGATCAGGCAGCTGAGCGCAACGATAGTGGTGAAGATAAAAATCACCTGATAATTAAAATTCGTCATCAGCCAGATCCCGACAAAAGGACCAATCGCTGTACCAAGCGTACTGCTCATACTGAAATAACCAATACCTTCACCACGTCGTGTTGCCGGAATGGTTTGCGCAATCACTGTGCCGAGTACGGTAGAGGCCATACCCATCATAAAGCCGTGGATCAGACGAATACCCAATAACACTTCTAGTTTGGCCGGAATCATATAAAGTCCGGAAAATAGCAAAAAGCCAGTCAGGCCAATCACCAGGGTATTTTTCAGTCCTAGACGATTCAGCAATTTCCCAATAAATAAGCGTCCAATTAGCGTTCCGACAATAAACAGACCGGATACCAGACCGGCTTGTGCAGTCGATGCTCCCAGTTCAGCGACCGAGAAACCGACAATCACAATCACCAGCAGGTAAAACACCAGAACGAGCTGGAAATTAACCAGACTGACCAGGACGAAATTAGAGGTCCATAAGCGGGCTTGATCTTGGCTCATTGTGGTGTTTCCTGAGATGAAGGATGTAATTGCTGAATCAGCTGTACCAAAGTGTTTTTACTGCTTTGCAGATCATCTGCATCAATCTGTTGCAGTAAGTGATCTTCAAAAGCATCAATCTGTTTAGAACACAGGTTAAAGGTTTTAACCCCTTGCTCGCTGAGTTTAAATACTTTTTGACGTTTATCTTCGGTTTCGATCTGGCAGATTAAGTCGAGTTCACTTAAATGCTGGATACGTTTGGTTATGCTTGGTTTTGAAACATTTAAATAGCTTGAAATATCAACCAGCGTGCATTGCTGTTGGGATTGAATGGTATAGAGCACTTGCCATAAGGAATAATTAAGTTGAGAGGATAATAAAATAGTATTGATTTCATCACTCATGAGTCGTGCGCAACGCAGCAACAGTGAACGAAATCTGGAAGAGGGTTGAAACATATAGTTAACCTGGCTAACTAAATTGTGCCTAATCTACGCCTCTTTATTCAATTAAACAAGAGGGAAATTTTGAAAATTTTTGCATGGTTAACGTCTTTTTGACTAAGTTATTACAAGTCTTTAACCTGATTAAAAAACAATCAACAAAAGACTACATACTTTTAAGAATGATTCAGCCTAAGCTACCTAAGCACTAGAAAAATCCATCACTTAATAACTGAAGGGCAGATATGCCAAATAACACTGCATAGGTGAAGTTTATGACTCTGGGTTTAACTGCATTAGAGTTAGCACGAATACAGTTCGCCTTTACTGTATCTTTTCATATTATCTTTCCTGCAATTTCAATCGGATTAGCAAGTTTTTTGGCTATTCTGGAATGGCGCTGGTTAAAGACTAAAAATCCGATTTTTCAGGATCTGTTCAAGTTTTGGGTCAAAATTTTCGCCGTCGCATTTGGTATGGGCGTCGTATCCGGTGTGGTAATGAGCTATCAGTTCGGAACCAACTGGAGTGAGTTTTCCCGGGTCGCTGGAAGTGTGACCGGACCCTTGCTGGCTTATGAAGTTTTAACTGCGTTCTTTTTAGAAGCCGGATTTCTGGGTATCATGCTCTTTGGCTGGGATCGGGTTGGCCCACGAGCGCACTTTTTCTCCACTTTAATGGTCGCAATCGGCACCTGTATTTCCATGTTCTGGATTTTATCTTCCAATAGCTGGATGCAGACCCCTCAAGGTTTTGCGATTGAAAATGGCCTGATCGTCCCGCAAGACTGGGTAGCGATCGTATTTAACCCGTCTTTTCCTTATCGTCTGGCCCATATGGCGATGGCCGCCTTTCTGGTCTCGGCCTTACTTGTAGCCTCAACAGCGGCATGGCATCTGATCAAGGGTCGTCGCGATCCTTTAGTTAAAACTTCATTTTCCATGGCCATGTGGCTGATTCTGGCACTTGCACCTTTACAAATTTTTGTGGGGGATATGCATGGTCTGAATACACTTGAACATCAGCCAGCCAAACTGGCCGCGATGGAAGGCCATTGGGAAACCAATCATGATGAAGGAATGCCTTTATACCTGTTTGGGATTCCAGACATGCAAGCTGAAGAAACTAAATATGCAATTGGTATTCCTAAGTTGGGTAGCCTGATTCTGACGCATTCTATGGATGGAAAAGTTACGGGGCTTAAAGAATTTGCGCCTGAAGATCGACCCAATTCACTGGTCGTGTTCTGGAGTTTCCGGATTATGGTCGGGCTGGGTATGTTAATGCTCTTGCTTGCACTCTGGGGATTATGGTCACGTACTCGAGGACGTTTTTATGAGTCACGTGGACTGCATCGTTTTGCACTCATCATGGGTCCATCCGGATTTCTTGCCATGCTGGCAGGATGGTTTACCACAGAAGTCGGCCGTCAGCCTTGGGTTGTCTACGGCATTATGCGGACCAAAGATGCATTATCACCAGTGTCCGCTGAACAGGTCGGTTTGACCTTGATTATCTTTGTGGTGGTGTACTGCGTTGTTTTTGGCGTGGGAATTTTCTACATGATGCGCCTTATGCATAGAGGACCAGAATTTATTCATTCCAGACCACACCATGAATCGGATAGCGATGTGGTTCAGGCTTCCCGTCGACCATTGAGCAGTATTCGCGAACGTATTGAAGAGGTTCCTGAACATCCGGATCAGGAGGATAAAAAATGATTGATTTATCATTAATTTGGATTGCGATTATTGGCCTAGGTGTACTGGTCTATACCATTCTCGATGGTTTCGATCTGGGCATTGGCATCCTATTTCCATTCTTCCCGCATCAGGATGAACGCGATGTCATGATGAATACGGTCGCTCCGGTCTGGGATGGTAATGAAACCTGGATGGTTCTAGGGGGCGCCGGATTATTTGCTGCCTTTCCATTGGCTTATTCGACGGTACTCTCAGCGCTATATATGCCCATTATCCTGATGGTGATCGCCTTGATTTTTCGTGGTGTCGCTTTTGAGTTCCGTTTTAAGGCGAATAAAAGCAAACACTGGTGGGATAAAGCCTTTATTGGGGGATCGATCGTTACCAGTTTCTTGCAAGGGATGATCCTGGGTGCATATATTCAGGGAATTGAAACACGAAATGGTGTCTATGTGGGCGGTGGTCTGGACTGGCTTAGCCCCTTCAGTATCTTTACCGGAGTCAGTGTCGTGGTGCTATATGCAGCATTAGGCTGTGGATGGCTCATTTATAAAACCGGTGATGATTTACAGGATCGTATGTTTAAACTGATGCCGAAGCTGATTATAGCCTTACTGATTATTTTAGGCGCTGTTAGTGTTTATACGCCGTTGACCCATCCGCAAATTGCGGAGCGTTGGTTCAGCCAGCCACAATTTACCTACTTTATGCCCGTACCGATCTTGGTCATATTGTTTACCTGGCTGGCCTTACGCGCCTGTAAAAGACGCAGTGAACTAGGTCCATTTTCCTATATGCTGGTGCTGGTATTCCTGGCATATACCGGTTTTCTGATTAGTCTGTGGCCATATATTATTCCGCCATCAGTCACGATCTGGCAGGCAGCGGCACATGAAAATAGTCAGTTATTTGCCTTGATTGGTGCCTTGATTCTGATTCCGATTATCGTGATTTATACCTGTATGTCCTATTGGGTATTCCGACACAAGGTACGTGTTGGAGATGATGGTTATCATTAAGGAGCAGTTATGACACGCAAACAGATAGTATGGTTTGTCGGCTTATGGCTTGCAGGTTTTTTGACACTAGCACTTATTGCAGGGGCATTCCGCTTTCTGGTGCATTTGGCCTATTAGGTATATTAAATGAACAAAGAAAAGGGATTTGTTAGTACAAATCCCTTTTTATAGGCTAAATTTTTGATTTTTAAAATATCAAGATGAGGCTTTGATCTGTTTACGATAAACACTTGGACGGACAGGGCGGCTGTTTTTCCATAACCCTTTTTTCTGCTTTTTGGCTTTATTCTGTAGTTCCATCATATAGCGTAAATGGTTTTTATCCCGGATATATTCCTCATAAACCCATGCCGCACCACGTTTCACAATCTCTTCATTGATATTCTTGCGATAACGATAGACCACACCGACACAGCGACCATAACGGTCAATATCCGTAATTTGTACCCGAATCATTTTATTTTTAACCATACTTTGAACTAGGCGTAGTGATTCCTTACCATAGGCCTGTGAAGATTCAGGTGCATCGACATAGGCAAAACGTAATTTGGTCTCAGAGCGACGGATATTAAAACGGTAGCAGGTGAGGGTGTCACCATCACTGACCGCACTTACCCGGCACCAATATTTCTTACCTTTCTTAAAGGGGCGAAATAGGTCCTTTAAATACACCGTAATTTTATGCAGCAAATAATAAGAAAAACACAGAAGTGCGAAGCCCAGCACAATTTGCCAGGTGGTGGAGAGATGTAACAAGGGCAAGATCCAAATCAGCAAAAACAGCCGCATAAACACAGCTAAAAGTTGAGCCATTTTAGATCAAAGCCACTCCGCATAGGGCTTAAAAAGCCATCAATCAGTGTTTAGTTTTGTACCGATAAAATAGCCTAAGCACTATCAAATTAGGCCAATCTCAATCCTAAAACCTGATAATAAAAATAGCCTAAGCAAGTTTAAATTATCTCATAAATAGCCTAAGCAAAAATTTTATAAATTTCATTTCTCAAAAATTGATGTCTTTTATTCTCCTGCAAATCTCTATGCCAATACATCCCCATATTAATTTTCGGAAGTTGTACAGGAACGTCAAAAATATTCAGACAGTTTGCTAACTGTAGATGAGTCAAAACATTTTTAGGAATTGTCAGCATGGCAGTCTTTTGCTGTTCCAGAATTTGCAGGGCTGTGGAATAGTGCTGACAACGTAAAAAAATCTGTCGGGAATAATGTTTTCGACTTAAATATATATCTTCAACTAAAACTCCCGTACGGCGTGAGGAAACGCCAATATGAGGTGAGGCCAGATAAATCTGTTCATTCATTTCTGTTCGTTGTGTACAGACCACGAATTCATCCTGTACCAGTCGTTCAAACTGAATTTTTTCACTAATACTTTGCTCCAGATCAATAACAAAATCGACCTGTTGAGAGGCGAGATCTGCAGCAATATTTTTACGGTCGAGTTTCATGCTACTCAGTTGAAGATCCAGGTTAATTTTTTGGAAATGTTGAACCAGTTTAGGAAAGATCATGGGTTCAATTTCGTCATGTACAGCAATTTTTAAGCTATGAATCGATTCCGGTCTGAATTGCTGATGCTGCATCGAAATATTCTGAATCGTAAAAAGTGCATTTTTAATTTCAGGATAGATCTGATCCGCAAACGGCGTAGGTTGCATCTTGCTACCAGTTCGCACAAATAAATCATCTTGTAAATGCTGTCTTAAACGTTGTAAAGCATGACTGGCCGCTGACTGGCTTATCGATAGAATTTGCGCAGCTTTAGAAATACTGTTTTGTTCGTAAATGGCAATAAAAAGTGGATAAAGATTAATATCAATACGATGAAAATTTCGTAGATCCATCACGGTTTTTGAATGAATACTATGCATACTACTATATGGAATTAAATCATTTTATTCATAATAAGTTTTGGGTTAAGGTGTTGTAAAGCGTATGAATTAGAATATTCAGAGGGATAAAGCAATGTTTGAGCTGTCAGCACGTGCACAGGATTATTTAAATAGAACAAAAAAGTTTATTACTGATGAAATTGAACCTGTCGAGGCTGATTTCTGGCATCAGGTGCATGAACTGAATCAAGGCGGTGACTGGACCAAATGGCAATGGCCGGCAGAACTTGAAACATTGAAAGATAAAGCCAAAGCGGCAGGTCTCTGGAATATGTTTTTGCCTTGTCCAGAATTAGGTCAGGGATTATCCGTTCAGGAATATGCGCATATCGCTGAACTTTCTGGACGAAGCCTAATTGCACCTACTGTCTTTAACTGTAATGCACCAGATAGCGGCAATATGGAAGTACTGTGGCGCTATGGTTCTGAAGAACAAAAACAGCAATGGTTAATGCCACTTCTGGAAGGGAAAATCCGTTCAGTGTTCTGTATGACTGAACCTGCAGTGGCTTCTAGTGATGCTACCAATATGCAGGCGACGGCGGTAGTTGAAGGTGATGAAATTGTTTTGAATGGTCGTAAATGGTGGTCTTCAGGTTTGGGTGATCCAAATGCCAAAATCATCATCTTTATGGCACATACACCGGATGAATCCAAAGACCGTCATCATCAGCATTCCATGGTTTTAGTTCCAGTCGATACTGCAGGCGTAAAAATCGAACGGATGCTTCCAGTCTTTGGTGATTATGATGCACCACATGGCCACGGCGAAGTCAGCTTCGATAATGTTCGTGTTCCAGTTTCGAATTTTATTGGGGGTGCAGGTCAAGGCTTTGAAATTGCCCAAGGGCGTTTAGGGCCAGGCCGTATTCACCATTGTATGCGTTGCATCGGTGCTGCTGAAAAATCATTAGAACTTATGATTGACCGGGGTATGAGCCGTACCGCATTTGGTAAAGAGATTTTAAAACTGGGTGGTAACCTGGAACGTGTGGCTGAAGCTCGCGTTGCCATTGATCAGGCTCGATTATTAACCTTGTATGCTGCCTATAAAATGGATACTTTAGGGAATATGGCAGCACTGACTGAAATTTCTGCAATTAAAGTCGTTGCGCCAAGTGTACTGGAAAAAGTTGTGGATATGGCGATTCAGATCCACGGTGGTGCGGGTGTTTCTCGTGATACACCGCTGACCGGATTCTTTGCCCAAGCCCGTGCCTTACGTCTGGCTGATGGTCCGGATGAAGTGCATAAAGGTATGATTGCCAAGCTGGAACTGGCAAAACGTGGTTATAGCACACGTCGTAAAAAATAAGCTGGCTTTATATACAGAACATTGAAACGTATTAGAAGATTTTAAGGAAAAATTATGGCGGTCATTGATGTAGGTGGATCAGTTCGTGAAGGTGAGGAACTGGATGTACAGGCCATCACAGATTGGTTAAATCAACAAGGAGTAAATGTAGAAGGTCCTTTAGAGCTTACTCAATATTCCGGTGGAGCTTCAAACTGGACTTATCGTTTGCAATATGCCAATGCCGATTTAATTTTACGTCGTCCGCCTCAAGGGACTAAAGCCAAATCTGCGCATGACATGGCACGTGAATATCATGTACAAAAAGCCTTGGCTGACCATTATCCAGTCGTACCTGAAATGGTGGCACTTTGTCAGGACGAATCAGTCATTGGCTGTGATTTTTATGTGATGAAACGCATTGAAGGTATTATTCCGCGTGCCAAGCTGCCGCCTGAATTACAACTGACTGAATCAGATATCCAGACTCTATGTATTAATGTGATTGATAAGCTGATCGAACTACACCAAGTTCCTTACACTGGTACAGAACTGGAAAAGTTAGGCAAAGGTGAAGGCTATTGCCGTCGTCAGGTAGAAGGCTGGGATGCACGTTACGAAAAAGCCAAAACATTAAATGTTCCATCTTTTAAATACGTGCGTAACTGGCTGAAAGATAATATTCCATCTGATTCTAAAACCTGTGTCATTCACAATGACTGGCGTTTTGATAATGTCATTTTGGATCCAGAAAATCCAACTGAAGTTATTGGGGTGCTGGACTGGGAAATGGCCACCCTGGGTGATCCGCTGATGGACTTGGGTTCTGCCTTGGCTTATTGGGTAGAAGATACGGACAATGCCATTTTTAAAGCAACACGTCGCCAGCCGACCAATTTAAAAGGTATGTTTACCCGTAAAGAAGTGGTCGATTACTATTTGGAGAAAACCGGTCTGCAACCGGAAAACTGGACATTCTATGAAGTGTTTGGGATTTTCCGTCTCTCGGTAATTGCTCAGCAGATCTATTATCGTTATTACCACAAACAAACCAACAATCCAGCCTTTAAGGATTTTTGGGTAGTCATTCATGCCTTGCATATTCGTGCCTTAAAACTGATTGGTCTACAAAAGCTTGAAGCCAATGACATTGCACAAAAATATATCCTGAAATTTAAAGAGTTAATGCCAAAATGACCACCATTTACTTGATCCGGCATGGACAGGCATCTTTCGGGGCAGCCAGTTATGATCAGCTTTCGCCAAATGGGGAACTACAGGCAAAATTGCTCGGTCGTTATTTTGATGAAATTCTGAAAGAAGCACCGTATGTAGTGGCTGGTTCTATGCAACGTCATCAACAGACGGCACAGTTATCTCTAGATGAATGTTTTCCTGAAAGCGAGATTTTGACCGATAGTGCCTGGAATGAGTTTAATCATCAGCAGGTCTTTGCCCGTTATGAACCGCGTTTTAATCAGCCTGAACTGCTTAAGCAGGATGTCTCAGAACATGCCAATCCGCGAGATTATTTGAGCAAAATCTTTAGTGGAGCGATTGCTCGATGGACCTGTGATGATTATCACCACGAATATGATGAATCCTGGCCCAATTTTAAAAGCCGTGTAGAAACCGGTTTGCAAAATTTATGTGACCAGCTTGCGCAAACTAAACCGCGCTATGCAATCGTGTATACCTCGGGTGGCGTCATCTCTGTGGCGGTAGGCAAAATCCTGGGTCTGAGTCCAGAGAAAACTTTCGCTTTAAACTGGGCAATTACCAATACCAGCATTACTACATTGCGTCTGGTCGGAAATGAACCCCAGCTACTCAGTTTGAATGAACATCATTTTATTAAAGCACAGCGTCCAGACCTGCTAACCTGGATTTAAAAATTATTGAAGATAAAACACCTTATAAAATAAAGGGATAGGGTAAAAATATGGCTAAAACGATTTTAATTACTGGTGCAAGTTCAGGGATTGGTGCCGGTATGGCACGTGAATTTGCAAAAAAAGGGTATAACCTGGCGATTTGTGCACGTCGTCTGGAACGTCTGGAAACTTTGAAGCAGGAACTCGAGAGCCAATATGATATTAAAGTCATTGCCAAAACACTGGATGTGACCAATTATGATCAGGTTTTTGAAGTTTTCCGTGCCTTTAAAGAAGACTTTGGCACCATTGACCGGATTATTGTCAATGCCGGTGTAGGTGAAGGCCGCCGGATTGGTAAAGGTAATTTTGCGATCAATAAAGCTACTGTTGAAACCAACTTTATTTCTGCATTGGCACAATGTGAAGCTGCAGTGGAAATTTTCCGCGCACAAAACTCCGGTCATCTGGTGATGATTTCATCGATGAGCGCAATGCGTGGTATGCCAAAACACTTGACTGCTTATGGCGCAAGTAAGGCTGGGGTTGCACATCTGGCTGAAGGCATTCGTGCTGAGCTAATTGATACACCAATTAAAGTCACGACCATTTTCCCAGGCTATATTCGTACTGAAATCAATGAAGGCGCGAAAAAATTACCGTTTGAAGTGGATGAGAAAACGGGTTCACGTTTATTGGCAGAAGAAATTGAGAAAGCGCCAGTCAAAGCTTATGTGCCGAAATGGCCTTGGTTGCCACTCGGTCTGGCAATGAAAGTATTGCCGCTAAAATTAGTCAATAAATTAGGTTAAAACTTCAATTTAAAAAAGCTCCATTCGGGGCTTTTTTACTTTTTAGTATTCAAAATTTTGGATAAAAGTAGGTAGGATAATTCTGGTATCGGATTTAAAAACGTTATAAATTACTAAGATAATTAGTTAAATCTCTAAAAGTCATTAACACTTTGATGATGAATAAATTTTATTTCTATATAAAATTAAAATTCTATCAGAATAGAAATAATTAAATTTTTAAGAAGATAATTTTTAGACGATAAATTTTATCGAAAATACCTCCTTATTTTTCTGCTTTATTCTTGGTCTTAAAAAAATTACTAAAACTGCCCAAAACTTGGACATACTCGCTACGAAAGTAGAAAGATAACTTCTCTTTTTTATAAATTCCTTTAATGTACAACTGTTCAGAAATTAAAGGTTGTCCATATGTCTACATCTTCGGATATGACTGACCAACAGCGAATCTCTAAGGTCAGAAATATCGTTACACAGGCCGGGGAAGAAATACGTACCCGTTATCCTATACTCAAACATCAGAATTTCATTGGTGCGAGTATTTTAGGTTTTGCCTGGACGGGGATGATTGCATGTGCATTGGCATATGGATATGGTTATCTTTCTGCGTGGTTCACCATTCCATTGATTGCAATTTTTGCTTCACTGACACATGAATTGGAACATGATCTGATTCATTATATGTATTTCAAAAAAACACCTTGGGCACATCATTTAATGTTGGCTTTAGTGTGGCTGGCTCGTCCAAATACGATTAGTCCATGGGCTCGCCGACGCATGCATTTGCATCATCATAAATATTCAGGCACTGAATATGATCTTGAAGAACGTGGCATCAGTAATGGTATGCCATGGGGGGTTCGCCGCATTCTAGTGATCAGTGACCAGTTGATGTCAGTGTATTTACGTCCTTTTCAGATGTTTAAAATGATTCATCTTTTTATGGAAAAACAGCCTGAAAAAGAACGTAAAGTTGCCATGATTTCTCAGCTATTAGGCTTCTTGCCATTAAGCTTGATTTATTATGGTCTGTGCTATTTATTTGTAGTCTTTCATGTAGGCAATGCCGTTGCACCAATCTTTGGTTATGAAATGCTTTGGTCGGAAAGTATCATCGAAGCTATGCCGCTCGTGAATTTCTTGGCAGTAATTTGGATCATTCCGAATTTTATCCGTTCTTTTAGCCTGCAATTCGTTAGCTCCAATATGCATTATTATGGTGATATTGATCCACGCGATGTCATCAAGCAGACTCAGGTACTGAATCCATGGTGGATGGTGCCATTCCAGTTATTTTGCTGTAATTTCGGTTCAACTCATGCGATCCATCATTTTGTGGTCAAAGAACCCTTTTATATACGTCAGTTGACCTCTAAAACGGCGCATAAAGTCATGAAAGAAGTGGGTGTACGCTTTAATGATATTGGGACGTTCAAGCGCATGAACCGCTGGAATGATCATAAAGTTTGATATATCAGCCACATTAAAAAATCCCGTTAAACGCCGGGATTTTTTTATTTTGCTAGTTAAAGTTACGTGAATATTCATTAAAAATGACTGCTGAGGTATTACTCGTAATCCATAAATTGCAGTAAAATTAATCATATCTTTATATAAATTAGTCCATTATGTTGCTCAAAGCTGCCACTATCGCCTTAATTCCCGCGCTCGTAATTCAGGGTAACCGTGTCAAAAAAAATACGATAAAACTTCCAGAACCAGAGGGTGCACGTGAAGGCCAAACAGGAACAGGCAAAAAACTTTCATTACTGATTGTGGGTGATTCAGCAGCAGCAGGGGTCGGGGTAGATCATCAGAATGATGCCTTACTTGGCGCGATTCTGAATGAGCTAAAAAATGACTTTGAAATTGAATGGAAGTTACAGGCAAAAACGGGCGATACCACCTCAAAGGTCATTCGTACTTTAGACCAGATTGAAGCTAAATCCTATGATGTGGTCGTGACTTCAGTCGGCGTGAATGATGTGACTAAGCTCATGCCTGCCGATGTCTGGATCAAGAAGCAGGAACAGTTCTATGGCAAAATCCAGCAAAAGTTTAATCCAAAACTGGTCATTGCAGCCGGTGTCCCTCCAATGAACATGTTCCCAGCTTTACCGAATCCTTTGGCCTGGTTATTTGGTCAATATGCCAAACACATGAACCAACAACTGGAAAAATTTGTGAACAAGCAGATCAACATGCAATGGATTGAATACGATATTGAAAAATATCGTGCCATGAATTTACAAATGGCCAAAGATGGTTTTCATCCAAGTAAGGAAGTTTATACACTTTGGGGACAAGAAGTCGCTAGCAAGATCCGTCAGGCATTCTAAAATAACTGAAATACCTGAATCTGGAACAGTTTATGTCGGATATTGAAACCCATCCATTACCGCCATTTTTACCGCCGAATGCCAAATTATTGATGTTGGGCAGTTTTCCGCCACCCGCAACGCGCTGGAAAATGAATTTTTATTATCCGAATTACCAAAATGATATGTGGCGGATATTTGGATTAATTTTCTTTAAAAATAAAGATTACTTTTTGGACTTACCTAATAAAAAATTTCAGGAACATCTAATCCGTGAGTTTCTAACTGAAACGGGGATTGCGATTTTTGACAGTGCTTATCAGATCCGACGCCTGAAGGGAAATGCTTCCGATAAATTTCTAGAAATTGTAGTGCCAACCAATTTGCAGGATCTATTAGGGAAAATGCCGGACTGCAACCACATCATGACTACAGGCGACAAGGCCACAGATACTTTGATGCTCTCTATGCCTGAAGGTACGTTGAAACCCGGTATAGGTGAGCCAACACAGGCACATTTTCTTGGCCGTGACCTGTATCTATACCGGATGCCATCTTCATCCCGGGCTTATCCTTTGGCTCTGGATAAGAAAGCAGATAGTTACCGGATGATGTTCGAGCATGTCGGTCTAATTTGAGTTATGAATAAATATAAATATTAAGTATATTTATGAAATAAGCTTATTTTTAGAAAGTATTTAAGTATTTTCTACCTGCATATTGGGATATTCGACCCAGCGAGAATCCTTAACTTTAATATCCCGAACATGATGAAAGCTGGACCAGATCAGTTTGCTACCTTTACTCCATTTTAATGTAGAGATACGAGATTCAACTTTCTCAATCTCTTCCGCTGTTGCAGGACGTAAAGAGCCAATCTCTGCATATAAACGTACACCGGGATAATGCTTAAATTTTCCCTTGAACATGGAACTTAACCAGAACAGTTTGCTGCTATTCACAGCCTGAATGCAGGCAAGTGGCTGATGCTGTAAATTTTCGGAGAAGGTGGTGGAGTAAGTATCAAAAAAGAAACCTGTACTAGACTGCTGATCCAGAAAGACAGTTCCGATCGGAGTAATACTAGGAAAGCCTTGGGGATTGACGGTTGCGATCGAACAATGCATTGCTGCACGCTGCGCATCTGCAACAACTTGACGGATATTTTGCCATTCAGAAGGGGAAATCATGATGTTTTCTCTTTATTATTTTAATCAAGCTTAATCTGTATGTCTAAAATAGGCATTGCCATAAAAATATTCAGGCAAGGGCAATTTAACCAATTAAATATATTAGGTAAATTCCCTGTAAACGAAAAAGAGCCGATATGGCTCTTTCAAATTTTAGAAATGGAAAAATGAATTAACCATCATATTCCACATAATCCCACAGGTTTAAGCGCGCTTTAATTTCTTTGCGGATATTCGGCAACATCGGGAGTAATGTCCCGTCAATCCATAAACTTAAAGCTTGTGCAGAAATCAGTTGCTGTTGTTCATCGACCAGTTGCGCGCCTTTAACCATCACCAGTGTTTCTTCAGAAGCTTCGGTTTCAACACCTTTGAATAGCACCTGTAATTCATAACCGGTATCCTGAATCAGCCATTCCAGTTCGACCTGGATATTCTGATTAGATTTAAGTAGGACCTGACCTTCGACCAAGTCCGAATCAGACAGGCAGTCATGTTCAACCCGTATTTTGGCTAAAAACCATTCTTGTTGAGACAGATCCTGCAAGGTCTTAACAGGGGTGAGAATATCACTGAGTTTAAACTGACGACTTAAATCAAAAAATTGCATGGGAGTGGAAAGCGAAAATTCGCAAAATACTGGAAAAGTGTAATTTTAGAGCAATCAACGGAATAGGTAAAACCTTTGTAGGTATTGATCTGATTAATATATAAGAAATAAGCTGAAAAATATAAGTATAAAAACCCGATTTAGAGATTTAGTCAATTTTATATTGTTCAGCTTATCACCAATAAAGATTTAAAATATCCAAAGCCAACTATCAATTAAGGAAAAATCACATTAAATGTAATTTGATTGCAATGTATCTGTCATTACATTAACCATTCTCCCGGGAATTTTGTTGCCAGATTCATCATATAACGCTGGAACTGTGTCGTTTCAGGGTCATGATTATGCTGAATCACTGAACCATTTTTTGGGTGTTCCAGCCAAATGATCTCACCCTCTTTATCTAACTTCAGTTGATAAGCCATTCTGGGTAAATACTGGTTTAAGGAGTTGGTAATTTCATCTTGGAGCTGATCGGATTCAATCACCAGACCGACTTCAGTGTTTAAATAGGCAGAGCGTGGATCAAAGTTAAAGGAACCGATAAATACCATGCCATCCAGATCAAAGAATTTGGCATGTAGACTGGAGCTGTTCTTATTTTTGGCCGGAATAATATTACCGGTCATAATTTCATACCAGGTCCGTTTTGGTCGTTCAATATAAGGTTTGAATTCCCAGAGCTCGATCCCATTCTTGAGCAGCTGTTTACGGTATTGCTGATAATAGGCATGAACCAAAGCGACATCATTTGCCTGGAACGAATTGGTTAAAATTCTGATTTTGACACCCTGTTGGGCACGTTTACTTAAATAATCCGCACCTTCCTGAGTAGGAATGAAATAAGAAGAAACCAGTTCCAGATGATCTTTGGGTTCACCCATAAGTTCCAGCATATGGGTATAAATATAATCGCCATTCTGGGCGCTACGACGGACCTTGGAAGGGGCATCGGCAACAAAATAGGCATTTCCCCATTTGATTGGGCGCTTTCTCAACTGCTCATCAATCTGCTGTTCAGCAATACCGACTCGGCGTTTCAATTCATTTTTATCGACTTCATCTTCTTTAAATTCAGTTCTTAGTCGTTTTAAAAGTTGTGGATTACCCGAATCATTTAGAACTTGTCGGATATCATAGCTCAGATCATCGTTCCAGAATTTGATAAAGGTCTGATTCGCATCGTGGGCTGGTTTCCCGGCAAAGAAAATATCGACATCGCTAAACTGAAAATCCTCACTAGCATCAAAATATTCACTACTGATATTCCGACCACCCGTGACCGCTGCCGTACCATCCGCAATAATCAGTTTGTTATGCATGCGCGGATTAACATATTTCATACGAAATCCGTAATCTAGGGCACGCAATTGACGGAATTTATAAGGATTAAATAGTCGGACTTCGAAATTGGGATGCTGGGCTAAGGCCAGCAGCTTATCATCCAGTTGAGTTCCGTTCTGGTCATCAATCTGAACCCGAACCTTCACGCCACGGTCTGCGGCTTTTAATAATTGAGAGAGGATCATGTTGCCAATATAGTCATCTTTCCAGATGTAATATTGCAGGTCGAGATGGTATTTGGCTTGATTAATCAGATATAACCGTGCTGCCATACTCATAAAACCGTCATATAAAGGCAGATAAGCCGTTTTCCCTTCCTGAATCTGTGGCAGTTGTTCCTCTCTGATCCAGTGGGTCGATTGTACTGGAGTAATAGCTTCTTCTTTTGCTGTATTGGGAGCTAATTCACAGCCAGAAATAGTCAGGCTAAAAACAAAAATACTTAAACATGTAATTGACGAGGGCTTAGTCATTGATGTTCCATTAGTTATAGGGGTTTTATTCCTCAACTTGTGATGTTAATGGTTGAATCTCCGAATAGAAAGAGGTTACTGTTAACCATCTGTAAATCAGTAATAAAAGGATCGTTTTACATGAAATCACGTGCAGCGGTTGCATTTGGCCCAGGTCAGCCATTAGAAATTGTGGAAGTAGATGTTGCTCCACCAAAAGCAGGTGAAGTACTGGTAAAAATTAGCCATACTGGCGTATGTCATACCGATGCATTTACCTTGTCTGGTGATGATCCGGAAGGCGTATTTCCAGCAATTTTAGGCCATGAAGGCGCGGGTGTGGTCGTTGAGGTAGGTGAAGGCGTGACGAGTCTGAAACCGGGTGATCATGTGATTCCACTTTACACGGCAGAATGTGGTGAATGTCTGTTCTGTAAATCGGGTAAGACCAACCTGTGTGTAGCGGTTCGTGCGACTCAGGGTAAAGGTGTAATGCCAGATGGAACTACCCGTTTTTCTTATAATGGCCAACCGATTTATCATTATATGGGCTGTTCAACGTTCTCTGAATATACAGTCGTTGCAGAAGTTTCTCTGGCGAAAATTAACCCTGAAGCTAACCATGAGCAAGTGTGTTTATTGGGCTGTGGCGTGACTACCGGTATTGGTGCAGTACATAACACTGCTAAAGTACAGGAAGGCGATAGCGTCGCTGTATTTGGTTTAGGCGGTATTGGTCTTGCAGTTGTACAAGGCGCTCGTCAGGCCAAAGCCGGCCGTATTATTGCCGTGGATACCAATCCAGATAAATTCGAACTGGCTAAACAGTTTGGCGCTACTGATTTTGTGAATCCAAAAGACTATGACAAGCCAATTCAGCAAGTGATTGTGGAAATGACCGGTTGGGGCGTAGACCACTCTTTTGAATGTATTGGTAATGTCGACGTAATGCGTTCAGCACTAGAATGTGCACACCGTGGCTGGGGTCAGTCTGTGATTATTGGCGTAGCAGGTGCAGGTAAAGAAATCTCAACTCGTCCATTCCAGCTAGTCACAGGCCGTAAATGGATGGGTACGGCATTTGGTGGTGTTAAAGGTCGTTCTCAATTACCGGGCATGGTTGAACAGGCCATGAAAGGTGAAATTCAGTTAGAACCATTTGTGACACATACGATGCCATTAGAACAGATCAATGAAGCCTTTGATCTGATGCATGAAGGCAAATCGATCCGTAGCGTGATTCATTTTGATTAAAATGATTTAGCGATTTAAACTTCATAAAGGCCGGTAAACACCGGCCTTTTATTTTAATAATTAAAATATATCAGATACATTTGCCTATCAAAGCACCACAGAGCTTTACCTAAAAAACACAAGGCTTCTAAGGTCATTACATGCCAGATGCTTATAGTGAATAGAAGCGTATTGAGAGACGCGATTAAAACCATGTTTAAGAATCATTTTAAAGAATAAGGATAAGCTCTATGTCGAATGATAGATTTGATCGTATTAAAAATTCTCCTAAAGATGTCCGTGATGATTTAAATGCCGATCCAATTAGCGGCGAGCCAGGTGCACATCCTATTGGCACAGGCGTAGGTGCCGCCGGTGGCGCAGCTGCAGGTGCAGCGGTCGGTGCAGCAGGCGGTCCGGTCGGTGCAGCAGTAGGCGGTGTTGTTGGGGCAGTGGTCGGTGGTCTCGCAGGTAAAGGCGTAGGCGAAGCTGTGAACCCGACTGAAGAAGCAGCATTCTGGCGAGATAATGCCGTTGAAACCCCTTATTATTCAGATGCCCGTACCACGTATAGCGATTTAGATTACGATCGTGACTATGATGCGGCCTATCGTGTCGGTTATGAAAACCGTGGAGCATATGATGCCAATACCCGTTTTGAAGATGTAGAAAGCGATCTGAAAGTAAAATGGGAACAGGCAAAAGGCCAGTCACGTCTGAACTGGGAACAGGCAAAATTTGCAGTACGTGATGCATGGAATCGCGTAACCCGTTAATTGCAAATGCCAAAACCAAGATCTAATATGCTCTTGGTTTTAAGGAAATGGGCAAAGTCTGCTGACCGTCACGACTTTGTCCATTATTAATATCTGAAAGGTTAGAATTCTAGGGCAATAAGTAAAAGTATAAATACTGATAAATATTTTTTTATATTTACTACTTGTCAAAACTGGATAGAGCGCGTATTTTAATTTCAGATTCACATTTTTATGAAAGACATAAACATGTTAAAGCAACCTATCATTTCAAACGCTTATTTTTATTTCTGGCAGTTTAGATAATTGCCTGAATGCGTTTGGGCAATGAAAAGGTTGCCCACCAGTTAATACCTGATCGGCAACCCTGATCAGGTTTTTTTATGCATGTGATTTAACAATTTTTTGGAGACAGCCATGACAAACTTTAACTATTCATACTTTAGCAACTTTTATTGGTCTTACTTTAGCCAGCTAATGACGCTTTCGACATCTTCGATTAGACCCATAACGCTCAAATAAAAGTTTGGACTGATTGCCAGTCCCAGGATTTAAAGTCATGAATATTGCACATACATCACAACAACATCAAACAGAAACCATTTTAGCTTTACCACAGCAGCTTAAGCAGCAATTGCCACTGTCTCCGCAATTGGCTGCACAAATCGCTGAACAGCGTCAAATTATTCAAAATATTTTAGAGGGTAAAGATCACCGTTTAATGGTGATTACCGGACCATGTTCCATTCATGATGAAGCTTCCGCACTGGAATATGCAGAAAAATTAAAACAGCTTCAGGAACAGGTTTCTGATCAAATTTTCCTGGTTATGCGGGCTTATATTGAAAAACCACGTACTACTGTAGGCTGGAAAGGCTTCCTGTATGACCCAGAACTCGATGGCTCATCCAATATTCAATTGGGTCTGGAAAAATCTCGTGCACTGTACCTAAAACTGATTGGCATGGGCCTGCCGATTGCCTCAGAGATCTTAAGTCCAATGGCGACAGCGTATTTCGATGATCTATTGGCCTGGGGTGCGATTGGCGCGCGTACCAGTGAATCACAAATTCACCGTGAAATTTCCAGCCATATGCCGTACAGCATCGGTTTCAAAAATGGGACAGATGGTTCGATTCAAATTGCTCTTGATGCTATTCAGTCAGCTTCCAATCCACATCAGTTCATGGGCATGAGCCAATCGGGTCTGCCGTGTATCCTGAGCTCAAAAGGGAATCCAAAAGCACATTTGATCCTGCGTGGTTCAAATAGTGGTCCGAACTACCAGTTGTCTGAAATTGAAAAAATTAAAGCGAAACACTCAACCGATTTGCCGGCCCTGGTTATTGATTGCAGTCATGGCAATAGTTCAAAAAACCCAATGCTACAACCTGAAGTGCTGGAGCAGATCGTCGCTGAACGTTTGCACAGCAATGTGCGGGGTGTAATGCTCGAAAGTCATTTGGTTGATGGCAATCAGAAAATCTCTGAAGATATGGTTTACGGCCAGTCAGTGACTGATGGATGTCTGGGCTGGACAAAAACCGAGCAATTATTGTTAAATATGGCTGATTCACTGCGATGCGAAAGTTTAAAGCGTAGCGCTTAAACTCACGATCTTATCTTTCCTCAATTCGTTGAGGAAAGATATTATGATCGGATATGGTTGTTCAGAAGTATTTTTCTAAATGCTGAAAGCAACAATTCGATATTTTGAAAATTAAAACAATGAGTATTAAAACGATTTTAAAAAATTCATAAAAAATAATTAATTTAAAAAAATAAACAATAACAATAATTTATTAGAGGTCAGCCTGATACTGTTTTTAAACAGCGGATGAGTAATGATCCCGGGAAGCTTGCTATGTATACAACTGAATTACTCGATGAAGCACGTAAATTTATGCACCATATGCTGACCAAAGTCGTGGAATATGGTAGTTCCGACCTTTTTATTACAGCTGATTTCCCGCCCAGTATCAAACAGCAGGGGTTGATGAAACCATTTGGTCAGCAGAAACTCACAGCCGATAAGACCCGTTTGTTTGCTTATGCCTTGATGAATGAGCGACAGATTCAGGAATTTGAATCGGTGATGGAATGCAATTTTAGTATTAGCATCCCGGGCGTGTCGCGCTTCCGGGTTAATGTCTTTCAGCAACAGCACAATGTAGGCATGGTGATTCGAATCATTACGACAGATATTCCAAGCTTTGAGCAGTTAGGCTTACCAGCTTCATTGCAACAGGTCATCATGCAGAAACGTGGTTTGGTGCTGGTAGTTGGTGCAACGGGTGTCGGGAAATCGACTACATTGGCAGCCATGATTGATTATCGTAATACGCATACTGAAGGGCATATTATTACGATCGAAGACCCGGTGGAATATGTCTATCAGCATAAAAACTCGATGATCACCCAACGTGAAATTGGTGTAGATTGCGTTTCCTGGCACAATGCACTGATTAATACCATGCGGCAGGCACCTGACGTTATCGTGATTGGCGAAATCAGGGATACAGACAGTATGGAGCATGCAATTGCCTTTGCTGAATCTGGCCATTTATGTCTTGCAACACTCCATTCTAATAATGCCTATCAGGCACTGGACCGGATTATTAACTTCTTTCCAGAAGAACGCCGTAATCAGTTACTGCTAGATTTATCAGCTAATATCAAAGCCGTGATTTCTCAGCGGCTAATTCGCACTGAAGATGGTAAAGGTCGTCGGGCTGCGGTAGAAATTCTGCAAAATACTCCTTTAGTTTCTGACCTGATTCGTAAAGGTGAATTCCATGAACTTAAAACGATTATGGCTCGTTCGCGGGAACTGGGCATGCAAACCTTTGATCAGGCATTATTTGATTTATATAACCAAGGCATTATTTCTTATGAAGAAGCCTTGCGTAATGCAGACTCCAGCAATGAATTACGTTTGCAAATCAAGCTGAAGAGCAGTCGTATTAATCCTGTTTTACAGGCAGAAAATGCACAGATTTCACTTCTGGAACAGTCCAGATCGCGTGCACTTTCTCCTGATTAATCTTGGCTTTTTAATAAACAGACTACTATTCAGTTCAATAGAACTGAGTCATAAATCTTCTTTAATGGTGGCTTTTAAGCAAGGCAGTTTTAGGCCACCTATCTAATTTTTTAATTTTATCCTTACTTGCCTGGTGAATTCAGTTTCACCGTCTTGCATTTATCCTGAATATGATCTTTTTCATTGTAATATTCTTTTAAAATGAAATAGGTTTTAAAAGGTAATATATGTCTACTTAATTGATATTTAATTGAACTACATCACATAAATTTTAAAAAATATTTTCTTTATAAATTAAATCTATTTGAGGCTTTAAAAAAACGCTGCACAATAAAAATCAAATGATATTGGCATGAATCAAGCATTTAAAATTCATGTAAGTGTGTATTTCCAGGGGAAGAGAATGTTCACGGTAGAACTGTTGGACGAAGCAAAAAAATTCATGCATCACATGCTGACCAAAGTAGTAGAATATGGGGGCTCAGACTTATTTATTACCGCAGATTTTCCACCGAGTATCAAACATCAGGGCTTAATGAAGCCCTTTGGACAACAGACCTTAACTGCTGAAAAAACCAAACTGTTCGCTTATAGCTTGATGAATGACAAGCAGCGTCAAGAGTTTGAAGCTGAACTGGAATGTAACTTCGCGATTACCGTGCCGGGCGTATCGCGCTTCCGGGTAAATGTTTTCGTACAACAGCTTCAGGTCGGGATGGTGATCCGGACCATTACGGCAGAAATTCCAAATTTTCAGAAACTGAAATTACCAGAATCATTGAAACACGTGATTATGGAAAAACGCGGTCTGGTACTGGTTGTGGGAGGAACGGGTTCAGGTAAATCGACCTCTCTGGCAGCGATGATCGACTACCGCAATGAAAATTCGGCAGGACATATCATTACCGTGGAAGACCCGGTGGAATATGTGCATAAGCACAAGAAATCTATGATTACTCACCGTGAAGTTGGGGTCGATTGTCATTCCTGGCACAATGCGCTGAAAAATACCTTACGTCAGGCTCCTGATGTGATTCTGATCGGTGAGATTCGGGATACCGAAACCATGGAACACGCAATTGCCTTTGCTGAAACCGGACATTTATGTCTGGGCACACTGCATTCCAATAATGCTAACCAGACTTTGGATCGGATTATTAACTTCTTCCCGGAAGAACGCCGTAATCAGTTATTAATGGATTTATCTTCGAATATGAAGGCGATTATTTCCCAGCGTCTGATTCGTACTCAGGATGGAAAAGGGCGTCGGGCTGCAATTGAAATCATGTTAAATACACCTTTGATTTCTGATCTGATTCTAAAAGGTGAGTTTCATGAGCTGAAAGCCATTATGGGCAAATCTCGTGAACTGGGCATGCAGACTTTCGATCAGGCCTTATTTGACCTGTATAACGAGGGTGCGATTTCTTATGAGGAAGCATTGCGTAATGCTGATTCGACTAATGAATTACGTTTACAGATCAAGCTGAAAAGCAACCGCCAGGATAATCCTGCTGCTGGAGAAGCAACACAATTCACGATGATGCAAGAACCGAAAGCTGAAGAAAAAGAACAGGAAAATACTTCAGCATCTGAATAAATACATCTTCGTGTCAGAATTAAAACAGGCAGTTCATCTGCCTGTTTTTTTATTATATTTAGATATTAACTTGTATTAGGCAGTCTTAACTTGAACGACCAGTTTAAAGTAAACAATACTGCATAAGGTGAGTAAACTACAGAGAATAAAGGCGAACTGATAACTATAAGTCGCAATAAGCGCCCCAATCAGTAGCGAACCGACCGCAATTCCTACATCATAGAAGGTATAAAAGGTCGAAGTAGCATAACCAATCCGGTGTTTCGGTGCACGTTGAATGGCCAGTGTTTGAATGCAAGGTTGTGCGCTGCCAAAACCGATACCAATCAATACCGCAGCCAGTAAGAATCCCCACAAAGTCTGAATCTGACTGAGTAAAAAGAGTCCTAAGCTAAAGATGAGTAGCGCAGGATAAATCACATATTGTGGACCTTTGCGATCGTAAATTTTTCCGGTAATCGGACGTAAACTCATCATGGAAATGGCGAATACGACAAAGAATAAACTGGCATAAGCCATCAGATTTTTACTGGCAGCAAAAGGTGCAATAAAAGACATGATGCTGGCATAAGAGAAAGAAATCAGAGCTGCCAGAACAGCAACAGGCAATGCTTTCTTTTCTACAACATCAGACAACACCAGTCCTTTTTTCTCAGGAATAGTTTGAATGATGTGCTCAGGCTCTTTGACCGGAATCATTAAGCAGAAAGCAAATCCGATAAAAACTAATGCAATAAGCAGCGTTGTGATCTGAAAATAAGACCAGTATTCAATCAGACTTAAGCCAATCAATGGTCCTAGAACAATACCCAGATTGACTGACATAACGTAATAGCCCATGCCTTCGCCTTTACGCTGCTCTGGAATAAACTGATTCACCACAGGAACACAGACGGTAGTCAAAATACTAAACCAGATCCCATGCAAAAAACGGATGATAAATAAGGTCGTCAACTGATCGGCAAGCAGGTAGGCTAGGGAAAATAGACTGAAAAAGATTCCAGAAACAATCAGGGTTTTACGGATACCCAATTTCTCAATAATCAGGCCGCTAAATGGTCGTACAGCAATCGCTGAAATCATGAACAAGGTCATGGCCAGACCAGCTTGGGCTAAGTTTCCACCTAATTCTTTCAGGATATAAATCGGTAAAATCGTGGTTTGTGCAAAATAGAAAATAAATAAAAACAGGTTATTGGCCAGACACAGCACAAAAGGCTTGGTCCATAAAGGCAATAGATTGGATTTCATAATTTTCCTAAATTGATCTATAGGGAAATGCTGCGATGAGCATGAATATTATTTTTATAAAGCAGCCTGAGCTATCTGATGCGAGTGATAGCAGGTACAGCAAAGACTTTAAGAAAAATGTGTGAAAAATACAATAAAATTCCGATATAAATACATTGTATTTGATGGTGAGCTTTAAATACGAAGTTTTCAATGCGTAAAAAAATCAGCCCGCAGGCTGATTCTTATTTTTCCATACTAAATCAAAGTAGCTTATAGGCCAGCTTCATATTCTGTATTAGACAATAGCTTTTCTACATCTGCCATATTGTCCGGTTTGATTTTATAGATCCAGCCTTTGCCATACGGGTCATCATTAATGAAGTCGGGATCATCTTCAAGCGCAGCATTGATTTCAACGACTGTACCAGAGACAGGTGCATGAATATCAGAAGCGGTTTTCACTGATTCAACCACGCCAGCCTGTTCGCCAGCAGTAATATGTGAGTCAAGATCTGGTGCTTCTACATAAACCAGATCACCTAATGCATCCTGTGCATGGTCGGAAATACCGGTCACAACAAGATCACCCTCAATGCGTACCCATTCATGTGTACTTGCGTACTTTAGTTCTGAAGGATGATTCATTGATAACTCCCTAAAAATCTTAAGATCATTTTTGATATGTTTTATACATTCTTTTTGGTCAAAACAAAAGGTTTATCCGTGCTTATAAATAAGGATCTTTACGCCAGTTGCTCGGGCTACGACCACTCCAGCGCTTAAACGCCCGACTAAAATTCGCCACATCACTATAGCCAAGTTCATCAGCGATCTGCTCCAGAGTAAAGTCTGTACGGGATAATAAGGAAGTGGCATGCCGGTAGCGCACTTCATCCACCAGCGTCGAAAAAGAAGTACCTTCAGCGGCCAACTGACGCTTTAAGGTTCGATCTGACATATGCAGGCGTTCAGCTACGCTTTCAATACTCAGATAATGCTGTTCGGAATGAGTCAGAATATCCCGCACCCGCATGGCAATCCGATGCCGTTCACCTAAAGCAGATAATTCGGCTTCACATTGGTTAATCGCAATCTGGCTGGCAATTGGATCAGCATGTACCAGCTTGTTCATCAGGTAGCTTTTATCAAAACTTAAAATTAAATGCGGCTGTTCAAAACGGAACTGATGCATAGGAAATTTCGCCATGAAGCGCTCAAAACCTTCCGGTTTTTTGAAATCAAAGTCGATTTCACCGGTTGCATCGTTAACCCCGGTAATGGCTTTGGCCATACTGATCAGGCCAATCATCAGGGCAATTGAAATTTCGGTGCGAAGCGGTTCCAGCTGAATATCAGTTTGCAACTGTACGGTTGCCTTAGCGCCAAAGGTCGAGAAAAATAGCTGCAGGAAGGGTAAACGTAACTGAATGAATCGGTTCGCTAGCACCAGAGCTTCGGTAATATTATTCGCCGTCATGATGGCATAACCGATAAAGCCATGAATCGAAATCCGCATCTGGGTACCTAAGTGATAACCCAGTGTCGGTTCACCAGTGAGCTTCAGGGCATGCTTGACCAGTTCATTGGCCACAGGGGTCGGAATACGGTAATCAGGATCTGCCAACTGTTCACTGGTCAGGCCAAAAGGCTTAAAAAGCGACTCATTATTATACCCCCAGCGGGAAATGACATCGAGAAGCAAGAGACCGTATACACCTGGAATACCTTGGTCTTGGCGTGGAGCTATTGTTTTCATGCGCGATCCGTTGCACTCATTCAAATTTTTTTATTTTCACTTCATATTGGCATGAAAAAGCCATTTTCTTGATAAAAATTGTTGGACAAAGCTGTGGCAATTTCCACAAGCAGATTTTAATCAACTTAAAGCAGAGTAGCTCAACTTAAAGTTGGAAATCAATGTAAACCAGAGATATTTTAGGGATTTAATTTTAAGCCTACAGATTTCTATTAATTCAGAATAGGGCTGTTTTTTGAATAATCTGGAATTTAAAAATGCTTGTGGAATAGTTGATATTCCCATAAAAGCAAACCGAAGCATGGCTATTCAAGTGACTCAAATAGAATGCTTCGGTTTCTGTTGTAGAGCTTAGCTACTACTGAATAGAGCGATTATGCTTCGTGTAAGTTATCAGTTTTGGCATGTTGCTGTACCAAGAACCCGCCGGTTTGACGCTGCCATAGCTGCGCATAGATTCCGTTTAAGGCCACCAGTTCATCATGCGTACCTTGCTCGGCAATTTTACCTTGATCCATCACAATCAGACGATCCATCTGCGCAATGGTAGAAAGACGATGCGCAATGGCAATAACCGTTTTACCTTGCATCAAATCATCCAGACTATTCTGAATAGCCGCTTCAACCTCAGAATCCAGAGCACTGGTGGCTTCATCCAGAATCAGAATCGGCGCATCTTTCAAGAATACCCGGGAAATGGCAATACGTTGGCGCTGTCCACCAGAAAGCTTCACGCCACGTTCACCTACATAGGCGTCATAGCCTCTACGGCCACGCAAATCAGTCAGATTCGGAATAAATTCTTCTGCTTTGGCCTTGCGTACAGCTTCAAACATCTCTTCATCAGTTGCATCCGGACGACCGTATTTGATATTTTCAGCTACGGTACGATGCAGCAAAGACGTATCCTGAGTGACCAGCGCAATATTTTTACGCAAACTGTCCTGAGTGACATCGGCAATATCCTGATCATCAATCAGAATACGGCCCTGATTCAGATGATAGAAATGCAATAGCAATTGAATCAGGGTCGATTTACCAGCTCCAGAACGCCCCACGATCCCGATTTTTTCACCTGGGCGAATGGTCAGATTAAACTGGTCAATGACCGGTTTTTCATTATAGGCAAAAGTGACATTATCGAATTTAATCTCACCGTGTTTTAGCTCCAGTTCTTTCGCATCTTCTTTGTCTTGAATATTGATCCGACGACCTAGAGTTTTCATCCCGTCCTGAATGGTACCGACATTTTCAAACAGGGCAGAGGTCTGCCACATCATGAACTCGGCAATACTATTCAGCTTTAATACCATCGCTGTAGTGGCTGCAATAATCCCGAGCTGCGCTTGACCTTGCATCCAGAGCCAGATTGCAGTACCCAGCACACCTGCATATAGCACAACACTCAGCATCAGAATGCTGATTTCGTATTGAGCGCCCAGACGCATTTGCTTATACACCGTAACCATAAATTCCTGCATAGAGGATTTGGCATACTGGCTTTCACGACCCGCATGCGCAAACAATTTTACGGTCTGAATATTGGTATAGGCATCAGTCACACGTCCGGTCATGACTGCACGCGCATCCGCTTGTAAGGATGAAATTTTGCTTAATCTTGGAATGAAATAGCAAGCAGCACAAATAAACAAGAATAGCCAGACCATAAGCGGCAAGATAAGTAAGGGTGAAATGGCACCCAAAACAATATTAATTGTGACGAAATAAATCAGCACATAAGCCAACATATCGCCCAAAATGACCCAGAATTCCCGGATCGCCAGCGCCGTTTGCATGACTTTGGCCGATAAACGTCCGGCAAAATCATTATGGAAGAAGTCCAAACTCTGTTTGAGCAATAAATTATGGAAGCGCCAACGCAGACGCATCGGGAAATTACTGTATAAAATCTGATGCTTGATCAGGGACTGGGCACTGGCAAACAGGATATTGGCCAGCAAGATAATACTCAATAAGGTCAGGTTGCTGGCATGTTGATCTAAAAAAGTCTCTGGCTGACTTTGACTCAACCAGTTCACCAGATCACCAATTTTTGAATACAGTAAGGCCTCAAAACTGGCTGCACCTGCGGTACACAATACTAGAATCAGCAAATAACGGCGTACCCCATAAGCTGCTTGCCAGACAAAGGGGAAAAACCTGGTGGGTAAAGGTTGATTCAGGTTTTTGGTGGGATAGGGGTCTACCAGCCGTTCAAGCCATCGAAACATTAACGTACTCTTATCATGTATTTTCTTTGCGGAAATTATAAAGGATTCTGCTTTTTGAAGTCTGAATTTGAGTGAAATTGCCACAAATGTTTAACTAAATCAAACTTTAGGTTGCAGAGCAAAAACTCATGCCAGATTTATACCAAATAATATGAAGACCAAAAATAAGAGATTGAATTCATTTTAAATACTGAATAAAAAGCCCGAAATAAGAGATTATTTCGGGCTTAAGTTAAGAGGTTAGTTTAAGTGATAATCGGAGATGAAGAACTCGCGTTAAAAGATTCCTTAAAATCACTCCCAGAAGGAGCTTGATACACCTTCAATCCAAATTCCGGAATAATCGCCAGAATATGGTCCATGATATCTGACTGGATATTTTCATACTCTGCCCAAACCGTCGTATTGGTGAAAGCATAAATTTCCAGTGGCAAGCCTTCGCTAGTCGGTTGTAATTGACGTACCATCAATGAGAAATCTTTAGCAATACCAGGATGCTGTTGCAGATAAAATTCCAGATAAGCGCGGAACGTGCCTAAATTGGTCAGACGGCGCTGGTTGTATTGTGAATGGTGCTGGAGCTGCTGGTTAAACTTCTCTAGTTCTTCTGATTTGGTATTCAGATATTGATCCAGCAGGATAAAATTTTTCAGCTTGTTCTGTTCTTCAGCTGTCATGAAATGTACGCTGGTTTGATCAATATGAATTGAACGTTTGATCCGGCGGGCACCCGCTTCCTGCATGCCGCGCCAGTTTTTAAAGGTATCAGTCACCAGTTTATTGGTCGGAATCGTGGTCACAGTCTTGTCAAAGTTCTGCACAGTCACTGTATGTAATGACATATCAATGACATCACCATCGGCATTTAGGGTCGGCATTTCAATCCAGTCACCAATACGTACCATGTCATAAGATGAAATCTGAACCGAAGCCACCAGTGACAGAATCGTATTTTGAAAGACCAGCATCAGGACAGCGGCCATCGCACCAAAGCCAGCGAGCAAGGTGAATACATCTTTTTTCAGGAAAGTGCCTAAAATCATCAAGCCACAAACAATGAAGATGATCAGCTTGACCAGCTGTAAATAACCTTTAATCGGCTTGTTGCGTGACTTGGGATTACGCTGATAAATCAGGTTAAAGATATTCAGTAACTCACCGAGTGCCAGAGCAATGGTCAGGAAAATAAACGCCTGAGCACCCATTTGCACAAAGGTTTGCACCTTATCGGATAAATGCGGGACAGTGGTAATCCCGTTCATGATCACGATTGCCGGAACAATATTGGAAATCCGGCGAATCACACTATGTTCAGCAAAAATCTGATTATTGGCAAAGGGCATTTTGGAAATCAGTTGACGAATACCGCGTACGACAATCTGTTTGGCAAACACATTGGCAAGGATGGCCAGTAAAATCACAATACTCAGTGAAGATAACATTTCCAGCCATGGGTACTGATCGGCCCAATCTCGAATATTCTGAATAAAATTAAACTGTTCCAACTGATCTTTCTCTTTAACTCAAAAAATTTGTTAGAGTTTATAGGTTTAAACGCAATTTTTTAATCTTGGATAACCTTTTAAAACATATCTTTCTTAGAGGAGGCGAACTTAATCACTATTCAGGCATTTATTTTTTCCTTCAGGTTAATTCAGATTAAATAGATCAATGAAAATTGATTGGTTAATGGCTAGGAAATGTGAAAAATCGATAGAACAGCCTAACTTGGTATTCCTATGCTTCTTTTTAAACTTTAAAAAATTAAAAAAGGTCAGAGTGAATTAAAGAATTTGGTATAGCGTTTATTATGTTAGTTCAACATAACTTAATGTTTATTTTACATTTTATATACTTACTTTTTTTAGGGGATAGTGCTAGGATTAAAATCATATAATCTTAATCATTAAAAATGAAAAATCTTCAAATAGTTATAGCACAAGCTTACATTCCTATGAACTGGAACATATTGAGCAATCAATAAGCCATGAAATTAATAACACTATATTAGAGATAGTGGTTAATGATGAATCTTTTGAAAAAATTGATTGTTACTTGTATTCAAAGAAAGATCCGAAAAAAATTCTTAAAAGCTCTATACATTATGTAATAGCACTCTTAGAAAGAGCAAAGTATAGGGTAGAAAAAGTTCAGCAAAATAACGTGAGTCCTTTGCATATCTGCTTATACGTGATTAAGAAAATTGAGGGATTTATTGCATATTTACAGACTAAATTTTAGTTATTAGCGCTTTCATTTAAGGCTCGTTATATGAAATCTGAAGTTTCCAAATAGGATTTGAATTGAGTGAAATTTGCTATCTATTAATACAAGAATATGCAAAAGACAAGCTGACATAGACTTAATGAAACAGATTAAAAAAACCGGAAAGTATGCCGGTTTTTTTATTTATGCTTTTCTTTTAAGGAAAATGTGTTTACCACATTAAATCATCAGGAATCACATAAGCTGCATATGGATCTTCTTCATCAGTAGTTTCTTCATTTTTCTCTGAATTATTCACGATGATAAAGCCTTCCATTTTTGAATTTATACGATCTGCCAGAGCTTTAGGCAGGAAGGCATAACTCTCATTTTCACGTGCAATCACCAGACTGCCAGCGACCAGTGCATTATAAATCTGCTGGTTGATATAAACTTTCTTGATCTTGCTATCATCAATAAACTGATAACTGATCTCACCATCCGTATCGCGGATTTTATGCTGGTTAATCATCTGCATGATGGCAGCTTTGAGTTCTTTTTCCTGCAACTGGGCTTTTTTCGCCTGTTCAATGGCTTGGTCTTTAGCCAGCTTTTCCTGTTTGTCCTGCTCAATCTTGGCCTTGATTTCGGCTTCTTTACTGTCACCTGTGCGTTTTTCATGTACAGCCTGTTTAGACAGTTTTTTGGCTTTTTTATTATCGACCAAGCCTGCCTTTAACAATTGTGCCTGTAATGCATTTTTAACCATGAGAATTTCCAGAAATTAGTCGTGTTGATGTCGATAACGTAAATAGATCACCCAATAGGTCAGGCTAAGCAGCAGGCTTAACACTGTAGGGACCAGGAATGCATTTAATTTTAAATAAGGATAAATCCAGCTGGCAAGTATGCCGCCCACCAAAAAGCCAGCCAGAATCAGCATATGCAGGATCACTTTACGGGATTCTACTACCAGACCACGCAGGCGATAGCCCATAGCCAGACCTAAATCGGTCAGTACACCTGACAGATGCGTGGTCCGGATAATGGCACCTTTATAGTGGCTGACCATGGCATTTTGTACGCCCATCGCGACACATGCCCATAACAAGGCATAACGCGGGAAATAGGGCAATAATAGCCAGCAAATGAATATAAAAAAAGCCACCAGGCTTAAAGGATAACCATACAGGCGTCCCAAGCGAAAGTGACTATTTCCTAAAATCAGCCCGCTATACATCGAGCCAATCACATAACAGAGGGTAACCAGAATCAGATACAAAATCTGGCGTGGCTGCCAGTCCAGCAGTGCCATCGCCAGCATACTGACGTTACCGGTCATATGTGAAACGGACTGATGCAACACGGTCACCAGTCCTAATACATTAATCATTCCGGCATTTACCGCAAGGAAGAATGCACCCAATTGAACCCACGATGGTAAACGCTGTAATGGCATGGCAATATCATTAGCAAAACATCTTGATTCTTCAATATAAAATCAATCTGTAGCGCGGTCTACTGCTGTTGTAAATAAAACATCGGTAGATGAGTTGAGTGCAGTCTCGGTAGAGTCCTGCAATACACTGATCACCATACCAATTGCCACCACTTGCATTGCGATATCTGAAGAAATCCCGAACAGGCCACAAGCCACGGGAATTAGCAATAGTGAACCACCAGCCACACCTGAAGCACCACACGCAGACACAGTCGCTACGATAGAAAGAATTAGCATAGTAGTGAAGTCAACATTAACACCTAAAGTATTTACTGCAGCTAAAGACAACACGGTAATCGTCACTGATGCACCGGCCATGTTAATTGCTGCACCTAAAGGAATTGCTACGCTTGAAGTAGTCTCTTTCACACCTAAGCGTTTTGCCAAGTCCAGGTTTACCGGAATATTGGCAGCAGAACTGCGGGTAAAGAACGCGGTAATGCCACTTTCACGTAAGCAGGTAAAGACCAGTGGATACGGATTACGACGGGTAATGAAACCGACCATTAACGGGTTAATCACCAAGGCTACAAATACCATGGTACCCAGCAGAACAGCTAATAAATGCGCATAGCTGGTCAAGGTATCTAGGCCCGCTTCAGCAAAAGTCACGGCAACCAGACCAAAAATACCCACTGGCGCAAAGCTGATCACCAGACGAATTACATAATTGATTGCATTGGCAGCGTCATTTAAACAGGTTTTAGTTGTGTGTGATGCATGACGGAAGGCAATTCCTAACGCAATTGACCATGCCAGAATTCCAATAAAATTCGCTTCAGCAATGGCAACCACCGGGTTCGCTACAAAGCTCAGCACCAGATTTTTGAGAATTTCACCTAGGCTGCCTGGCGGCTGTAAATCACCTTGCGCTGCAATATCCAGGAACAATGTGCTTGGAAATAAAATACTGGCGATCACAGCGCTTAATGCTGCCAGGAACATGCCGACAGCATACATCAGCATAATAGGTCTTATCGTTGAATTGGTCTGGCCAACCTGGAAATTTGCAATTGATGCAAGAACCAGAATGAAAACCAGAACTGGCGCGACGGATTTTAGTGCCTTAATAAACAGATCACCCAACAGGCTTAAGGAAGGTGCAGCTTCAGGAAATAACAGAGCCACACCAACGCCTAGAATAATGGCGATGATGATTCGGGAGACTAAACTCAGACGCGATAGGGCAGAAAACATAAGGTTGCCTTGTGAAAATTACGAGGGCTAAATGCGAAAAAAATTTGCGTTATTTTATACTTAAATTAAGGATCGCTTAAAATATATTTTTAGATAATATTTAAGTGACTGAAAATTAATAAATAATTAAGATGGTTTTTTATCTTGATCGTATTATTTCCATACAAAATTCTTAGAAATAGCCAGATTTACTGATTGGTTTTTAATCTTTAATTTTTAAATGAATATAGAATTTAAATCAATCATTTCCAGTTATGTTTCAGTTCAATTCGTTGCATGACAGCATGTCTATCATGCAAGGAATTAAAAAATCTTAAATCATATAATGTTGAGGCTTCTCGAAGATTTCCGGAGCCAGATCCTGAATTGCCTGAAAATGGGTTAGATAAATCCGTCCACTCAAATGTGTCATGAGTTTGGAGGCTTGCAAGCGGTCGAATACCGGGCCTTTCACTTCTGCAAAGTGCAGGCGAATATTTAGTTTGGATAATTCAGCATTGAGCTCTTCCAGCGTTTCCAAAGCACTCAAGTCAATCGCACTAATACTAGAGCAGTTCAAAATCACATGCTCTAACTTGTCATTTAAACTTAACTGATTAATCAGATAACCTTTAAGAGTATGCGCATTTAAAAAACTTAGGTTTTCATCAATACGCAGAGATAGAACCCGATCAGAAGTCATCACCTGATGACGCTGGATATTCCGGAAATGCTGGGTGCCTTCGACCAGACCCACGACTGCAATATGAGGGCGGCTGATGCGCCATAGCATAAGAATAAAGGTCGAAATAATCCCGACGATTAGACCGGTAGTAATATCCAGTAATACCACACCAAAAAAAGTAATCCACATGGCAATGCCATCAGCTTTGGAATAACGCCAGGCATCGACGAAAGGCTGGAAATTGACCAGTTTCCAGATAGACACAATAATGGTTGCAGCCAGAATGGTCAGCGGCAGATCCTCAAAGAAGCTGGTAAAAAACAGACTAACCACGACAATCAATAAAGAAGACAATACGCCAGCCAAAGGTGTTTTGGCGCCAGCGTCAGCATTAACCACAGTACGTGACAGACTACCGGTTACAGGAAAGGCGGAACTGATTCCGGCACTGATATTGGCTACACCGAGCGCAATCAGTTCCTGATTACTGTTCAAATTGCTACGCTGCTGTAGCGCCGTTGCCTGAGCAATAGAGAGAGATTCCACAAAACTGATCATGGCAATCATGCTGGCACCCGGTAATAAGGTCATCACCAACTCCCAGTTCCAGTGTGGGAAAGACAAAGGCGGAAAGCCTGAAGGAATTTCACCGACCGTTTTAATGCCTTGAACTTTTAAGTCTAAAAACAGAACGGCTGCAATACCGAGAAAAACCAGAATCAGTGGAACTGCTCGAACCAGAAAATCAGTCGAACCGATCCGGCTTTGTACTGCTTGAGATTTTAATAGTTTCGGCAGATAAACCAGTAAACCGATAGAAAGCAGGCCAAAGATCAGACTCGGGAGATGCAAAAGTGGTAAATATTCAATCAGGCTTTTCACCAGCTCGGGAATATTATTGGCTTTTAAAGGTAAATCCACCAGAAACTTGAACTGACCAAAAGCAATCAATAGAGCCGAAGCAATAATAAAACTCTGAATGACCGGATGGCTGATCAGCTGAATTAAAAAGCCGAAACGGAATACACCTAAAAACAGGGAAATAATGCCGACCATCAATGCCAATAAAGTTGCCGCTTCAATATAGACCGGAGAACCCACTTCAAATAATGGATTCAGTGTGGCAAAGGTCATCATGGAAATGATGGCTACTGGTCCAATCGATAAGGTCGTACTGCCGCCCAATAAGGCATAAATGATCATTGGTAGAATACTGGCATAGAGTCCCATAATCGGTGGCAAACCTGCCAGCATGGCATAGGCCATCCCTTGGGGTACCAGCATCGCGACGACAATCAGGGCAGCCAGTACATCTGATTTTAATTTCACTGGGCTGTACTGACTTAACCATGACCAGGCAGGGAGTCTATTGAGCAGTCTAGACTTAAAATTTGGCATATACAGGTCTAAATCACAAATATAGATATATTATGCACAAATTCTGCTAAGAAGTCTTAGGATATAAATAGGTGATCATTCACATTTTAAAAAATGAATGAGGGGACAAAGGATCAAGGCAAAAGACTTAAAACTCTCAGTAGAGAAAATTTAAATCAGGCAGATCGCTTTAAAATAAAACAGGACGAATGAGGTAAATTGCAGCTTTAAGCGACTGCTTGATTTACACAGTAGATTTGATAAAGCTTTTTTAACATTTCTACCAGGTTCTGGTCTTTGATCGAATAATAGATCTGTTTACCGTCTCGACGGGTATTTACCGCATCGCTTTTACGCAAAATCATGAGCTGCTGAGACAGGGTTGGCTGTCTGATGTCGGTAATCTCTTCAATTTGAGAGACATTCAGTTCATTTTGGGAGAGATGACATAAAATGAGCAGTCGGTCCGTATTGGCCATTAACTTTAAAATACCGACAACCTGTTGAGCTGAATCCCGCATCGCGGCAATTTCAAGATCGGTTTTCATTTACTATGTCCATTTATACAATTACAGCCCGCGAATTATACGACTCGAACAGCGTGAATTGATGGATAGAAAGCGTGAATTACTATGGTTTTTAATGAATTGTGTTATCAAGAATAGTTATAATTTACTAATTAAAATATAAGATAATTTTATCGTGTTCCGGTTTTTTAGGAAGAAGATGTTTCATTTCAAACTGCTATCGTGATTCCATCTTGTTTCAGGCATCTACAAAGCCGGAAAATGCTTGTATCATGTAAATACATCTTGGCGAATAACATCAAGGATATTCTAATGACTACAGATTCAGCTTTTCCAACACCTGCCAATTTAGGTATCGCGGTTTATAGCAATAATGCAGAGGCAATTGGTAATACCCCTCTGGTTCGTATCAATCGTGCCATTTCAGGCGGAGCGACTGTACTTGCGAAAATTGAAAGCCGTAACCCGGCATTTTCGGTGAAATGCCGTATTGGCGCAGCCTTGATTGCTGATGCAGAAAAGTCAGGTAAATTGAAGCCGGGCATGCACATTGTTGAGCCAACCAGTGGTAATACCGGTATTGCGCTGGCATTTGTAGCAGCGGCTAAAGGCTATGATATTACCTTAACCATGCCATCCAGCATGAGTATTGAACGCCGTAAAGTGGTGAAAGCATTAGGTGCTAATTTAGTACTGACAGATCCAGCCAAAGGCATGAAAGGCGCGGTGGAAGAAGCACAACGTCTGGTGAATGAAAATCCTGAACTGTATTACCTGCCACAACAGTTTGAAAATCCAGCTAACCCAAAAATCCATGAAGAGACGACCGGTCCTGAAATCTGGGAAGCGACTGCAGGTAATGTCGATATTCTGGTAGCGGGTGTAGGTACAGGCGGTACGATTACCGGTATTTCACGCTTTTTTGAAAAAGTGAAAAACAAGCCGATTTATTCAGTTGCTGTAGAGCCTGCTGAATCTGCCATTATTGGTCAGGCAAAACGTGGTGAGACACTCACTCCAGGACCACATAAAATTCAGGGTATTGGCGCGAACTTTATTCCAAAGAATCTGGATCTGGATCTGGTAGATGAAGTGATTGCCATTACTAGTAGCGATGCAGTGGAATGGGCACGTAAAACTGCGACTCAAGAAGGCATCTTGGTGGGTATTTCAAGTGGTGCTGCAATGGCTGCAGCTGCGCAACTGGCTGCACGTCCTGAAAATGCAGGCAAAAATATCGTGGTGATTCTGCCAGATGGTGGTGAGCGCTATTTATCTTCAATTCTTTTTGAAGATATTTCTGCTGAGTAAATATTTAACAAATTAGTTTCACTAAATCTCGAAAAAGCCTGAAGTCATCTTTGGGCTTTTTTATTGGACTTTATGCCTTCATATAATGAAAGATCAAGAATTTAAACCAGAAGCTTGACCTTCCCATTATAGTAATGTTTAAGCTATAGCATAGGCAGTGAATGGGTGAATGGAGAGCGCAGAATGAATACACCAGCAACCACACAGTTGTACGAACAGCAGGTACAGATTTCAGGAATGACCTGTGCCTCTTGTGTTGCACATATGGAAAAAGCCTTAAAGAAAATTGAAGGTGTGGTGGAAGCGAACGTCAATCTCTCCACTGAACAGGCTTTTTTAAAAAGTGAACAACCCATTCCTGCAACGCAACTCGTTAATGCTATCAATAAAACCGGTTTTGAAGCCGTGATCCAGCAGTTTGATTTAAATATTGAAGGCATGACCTGTGCGTCTTGTGTAGCTCGTGTTGAAAAAGCCTTGAAAAAAGTCGATCAGGTACTGGATGCGCAGGTTAATCTGGCAACCGAAAAAGCTCATGTCACTGCAATTCGTCCTCTCGCTGTTTCTCAATTGATCAAGGCTGTACAAAAAGCGGGCTTTGATATTCAAAGCGACCGAATTGAACTGGCTATTGAAGGAATGACCTGCGCCTCCTGCGTGGCACGTGTAGAAAAGGCCTTATTAAAAGTCGATCAGGTAAGTGAAGCACAAGTCAATCTCGCCACTGAAACAGCTTGGGTCAAGGCACCGCGTAGTCAGCTTCCAGCTTTAATTGCTGCTGTCGAAAAAGCTGGATATAACGCTCATGCAAAATTAGATGCACAGGCTACCGATGCCCAGACGGCATTTCAGGAAAAGAAAACCGCTGAAACTGAACAGCTAAAACGTGACTTATGGTTGGCGCTAATTTTAGCTGTTCCGGTGTTTATTCTGGAAATGGGTTCACACCTGATTCCGGCTTTTCATCACTGGATTGCACATACGCTAGGTACCCAAAACAGCTGGTATATCCAGTTTGTACTGACGACTCTGGTTTTGCTGATACCAGGACGGCGGTTTTATCAGCATGGGATTCCGGCATTGTTGCGACTGGCACCCGATATGAATTCTCTGGTTGCCGTGGGAACAATAGCCGCTTATGGATTTTCCTGTATTTCCACTTTCTTTCCGCAATTATTGCCGCAAAGCACTGTACATGTGTATTTCGAAGCGGCGGCTGTGATTGTTGCCTTGATCTTACTGGGACGTTATCTGGAAGCCCGAGCCAAAGGTAAAACCTCTGAAGCGATTCAATATCTGGTTGGCTTGCAACCAAAAACCGCCCGAGTACAGCAAAATGGAACTTGGGTTGATCTGGCGGTTGCTGATGTACAGCAGGGTATGCTGATCGAGATTCGTCCGGGTGAGAAAGTCGCAGTTGATGGTGAAGTCGTTTCTGGTCAAAGTTATATCGATGAAGCCATGATCAGCGGTGAACCTTTAGCGGTGGCTAAACAGGCTGGAGATCGGGTGATTGGCGGAACGGTAAATCAGAATGGCACCTTGCAGATCAAGGCGACAGCAGTCGGACAAGATTCAGTTCTAGCTCAGATTATTCATATGGTGGAACAGGCACAAGGCGCAAAGCTTCCCATTCAGGCGGCAGTCGATAAAGTGACCTTATGGTTTGTACCGGCTGTGATGCTGCTCGCGACTTTGACTTTTATTGTCTGGTTCCTGTTGGGTCCTGAACCGAATCTGACTTATGCACTGGTCAATGCTGTTGCAGTACTGATTATTGCCTGTCCTTGTGCAATGGGCCTGGCTACGCCAACATCTATTATGGTCGGCACCGGCCGGGCAGCAGAGCTGGGTGTCTTGTTCCGTAAAGGCGAAGCATTGCAACTCTTGCAGCAAACCAGAGTTGTGGCGGTGGATAAAACCGGAACCTTAACTGAAGGGAAACCAGCCCTAACCGATTTTGCAGTGACATCTGGTTTTGAGCAGCAAATAGTATTGCAAATGGTCGCAGCAGTGGAAGCCAAATCCGAACATCCCATTGCTCATGCGATTGTGGAAGCTGCGAAAGCACAACAGTTGCAACTATCTGAAGTCAGTGATTTTGATTCAATCACTGGTGCAGGCGTGAAAGCTCAAGTTTCAGGTCAGCAAATTCATATTGGCGCAGAACGCCTGATGCAGCAATTGGGCTTAAGTGTCGATATTTTTAAAGAGAAAGCACAACAGTTAGGCGAGCAGGGACGCACGCCTTTATATGTCGCGATAGATCAGCAGTTGGCTGCCATTATTGCTGTGGCTGATCCGATTAAAGCCACAACCTATAGTGCGATTCAGGCCTTACATGATCAAGGCTTAAAGATTGCCATGATCACCGGTGATAACCAGCATACTGCACAGGCCATTGCCGGACAGTTGAAGATTGATCATGTCATTGCTGAAGTTCTGCCAAATGAAAAAGTCGATGCGGTACGCCAACTCCAACAGCAACATGGCATCGTCACTTTTGTCGGTGACGGGATTAATGATGCACCTGCTTTGGCTCAGGCCGATGTTGGAATGGCAATAGGAACTGGTACGGATGTCGCAATCGAAGCAGCAGACGTGGTGCTGATGTCTGGAAATTTACAGCATGTGGCAACCGGTATTGGCCTGAGTCAGGCGACCATGCGCAATATCAAACAGAACCTGTTCTGGGCCTTTGTCTATAATATTGCCTTGATTCCGATTGCTGCCGGTCTGTTGTATCCATTCTTCGGTATTTTGTTATCACCGATGTTTGCAGCAGGCGCGATGGCATTATCCTCAGTTTTTGTGGTCAGCAATGCGCTTCGTTTAAAGACTTATCAGCCGATCCAGTTGAAGGAGGCAGTGTAATGAATATTGGACAGGCCGCGAAACGCTCCGGGATCTCGGCCAAAATGATCCGTTATTATGAAGATATCGGTTTATTACCCAATCCTAAACGTAGCGATTCGGGTTATCGTATCTATAGTGACGATGACATCAAGACTTTAAGTTTTATTCAGCATGCGCGTGAACTGGGTTTTTCTTCTGAACAGATGAAAGAATTGCTCGGCCTGTGGCTGAACGATGCCAGACACAGCAGTGATGTCAAACAGTTGGCGCAAAAGCATATCGAGTTACTGCAACAGAAAATTGCGGACATGCAAAATATGATGAAAATTTTGCAGCAATCGGTTGCACAGTGTGCTGGAGATGAGCAATCTGACTGTCAGATTCTGAAACAGATTGAGCAGGGTGTGTCACATGGGAAAACTGCACATACGGCTATCAAAGCAGATCAATAGCCTTGAATTAAAATTCGCTTAACCCAAATTTAAACTGATCAAAGGGAGATCAAGATGAAATTCCGTATTGAAAATATGACTTGTGGTGGTTGTGCACGTAGTGTGACGGCAACCATTCAGGAGCTGGATGAAAATGCTAAAGTAGATGTTGATGTGGTCAGCAAAATGGTGGAAGTTGAATCGAGTGCAAGCGAATCTGAGATTATCGCGGCATTAACTGAAGATGGCTTCCCGCCTGAAACTATGGCTTGATATTTGCCATTTAAAAAATAATTCTAAAATGCCTAATCATGATTAGGCATTTTTTATGAAACTGCCGATATTTTATCTGGCGTCATTAATGCCTGATTAATATACAGTTTAATCAAGCGTTCACGCGAACCAATCGCTTTTTGATAACTGGTCGAATTTAATAATAGTGAAGCGCCATAAGTGACTGTCCAGATATAAGATAAATAATCCCGGATTGACATGGCACTGTCTAAAGACACCAGATAATCATGGGTCATATCTTTAATGCGGATAATCCGTTCTTCACGAATACGGTAGAGTTCCTGAAATAACTCTTTCAGGTTTTTTTCATTATTGGTTAAACGCTCTTCAATAACATGCAGCAAAATAGTCCGGTTTGAATTGAGCATGTGATAAAGCATATATTGCGAAACATAATTTTTAATATCGTTATTATATTTATCGGAAATTGCCAGAATTCTTTTTTCATTCAGAATGATGAGTTCTAAATATAACTGGTTCTTGCTTTTAAAATGCTTGTAGATGGTTCCTTTGGCGATGTCCAGTTCTTCAGCAAGTTCACTCAAGGTGATGTCCTGATTATTATCAAGCAGTAGACTTTCTGCCATGCTCAGGATCTTCTCTTTACGAAGAAGGAAGTTCTGCTGTCTTACAGTCGTCATCTTCTTGACTCATCATTTTAGAAAAGGAACCTACTAAGAATATGCTATTTTCACAGGTATAGCTATAAAACTAAGGTCGTGATATTTATCTAAATTTGTATATTTATTCAACATTTCTTGTAGAAAAAAGTCATATACAGCTGCGCTAAAAATATTGTCAAGAAAATTGAACCCTTGAGATCAACTTTGCTAAATAAAATTCCATTTTCAATATATTTGATTTATGGTTTTAGGGCATAAAGCTGAATCATATTTTCGTTTTAAACCCAGACCAGACAAGGTTTAGCGAAGTGAAGCCAGAGTCATTTTAACAGCTTAAATTTTTCATTCATCAATGGATTTAAGTTTTAATGATTCAGTAAATACCAGAGGTATAAAGTTTTTGATTTTAAATTTTATATCGCTAATTTATGTCAATGAATTCATCGCCAGATTAATTCGATATGATGATTTTTGAATGACATGCATGGATTCGAGCAAAAATCCTCAAAATATTTTCTCGAATCCATAATGAAAAAATACTCAGTAACAGAATTGAGTATCACCAGTGAAGGAATATGAAAATGCCTATTTATAATGCGCCGCTAAAAGACATGGAATTTATTTTAAATGATGTGTTTCAGGCCGAACAATTTTGGCAAGATAATGAAAATCTTGCACATTTAGATATGGCAACTGCAAATGCAATTCTGGAGGAGATGGCCAAGTTTTCCAAGAATGTGATTCTTGATCTGAACCGCCCTGCAGATGAAGAAGGTGGTGCTCAGTTTAGTAATGGTGAAGTCAAAACACCTGCAGGCTTTAAAGAAGCTTTCAAACAGTTTGCCGAAGGTGGCTGGGTGGGGCTGGGCGCGCCTGAAGAATGGGGCGGTCAGGGCATGCCAAAAATGCTGACTGTACTTGCAGACGAAATGATCTGGAGTACCAATCCCTCTTTCATGCTTTACCCGCTGTTAACCGTGGGAGCTGGCATGGCGATCAATGACCGTGCTTCGCAGGAACAGAAAGAAACCTATCTGCCAAAATTCTATACGGGTGAATGGTCAGGCACGATGTGTTTAACTGAGCCGCATTCAGGGACAGATCTGGGCATTATCAAAACCAAGGCTGAACCAAATCAAGACGGTTCATACAACATTACCGGGACCAAAATCTTCATTACCAGCGGTGAGCATGATCTGAGTGAAAATATCATTCACCTGGTACTGGCCAAAACCCCAAACGCGCCAGCAGGTTCACGCGGTATTTCTCTGTTTATTGTCCCTAAATTCCTGGTTAATGCCGATGGTTCACTCGGTGAGCGCAATGCGGTCGCTGCCGGTTCGATCGAACATAAGATGGGTATTAAAGGCTCGGCAACCTGTGTCATGAACTTTGATGGTGCCAAAGGCTATATGGTGGGTAATGAAAATGAAGGTCTGGCGGGCATGTTCGTGATGATGAACTACGAACGTTTGTCGATGGGGATTCAAGGCATTGGCGCGGCAGAATTTGCTTATCAGAATGCCGCACAATATGCGACCGACCGTTTACAGGGCCGTGCATCAACCGGTGCTAAATCACCAGAAAAACCAGCCGATTCAATTCTGGTACATGGTGATGTACGCCGTATGTTGCTGAATGTGCGTGCCAATAATGAAGCTTCTCGTGCTTTCGCAGTCTATGTCGGCCAGCAGCTGGATATTACCAAATACTCCACCGACCCTGAGGCGGTACGTAAAGCAACTGATCGTGTGGCTTTATTAACGCCTATTGCCAAAGCTTATCTCACCGATAAAGCACTGGATGCTGCACTTGAAGCACAAATGTGCTTCGGTGGTCATGGCTATATCCGTGAATGGGGCATGGAACAATGTATCCGTGACCTGCGCATTTCACAGATCTATGAGGGGACCAATGGGGTGCAGGCAATTGACCTGATTGGCCGTAAAACTACGAAATGTAAAGGTGCATATATTGCAGAGTATATTGCAGAAATCCGTGAATTTGCCCAAAGTCTAGATGATGCCTTAACGATTAAAAAGGCAACCTTAGATACCTGTCAGCAACTGGAAGATATTACCAATTTTATTGTTGAGCAGTCTCAGCAGAATCCTGATTTCGCCAACTCGATTGCTGTTGATTATCTGCACGCTGTAGGTTTGTTGAGCTTCGTCTATATGTATGCGCGTATCAGTAAAGCGGCGGCTACCAAAGAAGAAAGCTATTTCCAGAATAAACTGGTACTGGCTAATTACTATATTGCTAAAGTACTTCCGGATTTAAGTGCGAGAATTCAACGCATTCAGGCAGGTGCAGAGCTGGTGATGCAATTGCCAGAAGAATATTTCACTGCACAAGCCTAAACCCGCAAATATTGCGAAGGACAAACACTGTAGAGCTATCACTTTACAGTGTTGATAACAATGATGTTAAAGGATGAGATTAGAATGATTGTAATTGTAGAAGCTGTACGTACCGCGATGGGCGGTTTTCAAGGCTCACTTTCAAGCTGTACCGCACCAGATTTGGGTGCTGTAGTGATCAAGGAAGCGGTGGCACGTGCAGGTCTGGCAGCCAATGATATTGATGAAGTGATCATGGGGTGCGTATTGCCAGCCGGTTTAAAACAGGGGCCGGCACGTCAGGCCATGCGTCAGGCTGGTTTGCCAGATTCCACCGGGGCGACCACGATTAATAAAATTTGTGGTTCAGGCATGAAGGCGGTGATGCAAGCAGCAGACGCAATCAAGGCCGGTTCAGCAGAGATTGTGGTTGCAGGTGGTATGGAATCGATGTCAAACGCACCCTATTTAATGGACAAGGCACGGGCCGGATTCCGTATGGGGCATGGAAAAGTCATTGACCATATGTTCCAGGAAGGTCTGGAAGATGCGGAAACAGGTCTGTCGATGGGAATCCTTGCTCAGGAAATGGCAGATAAAAAGGGCTATACCCGTGAGCAGCAGGATGCCTATGCGATTGGCTCATTAAATAAAGCCGTGACAGCGGTGCAGCAAGGTTTCTTTAAAGATGAAATCGTACCGGTCACTGTCAGTAGCCGTAAAGGCGATGTCGTGGTAGAACAGGATGAACAGCCTTTAAATGCCAAGGCTGACAAAATTCCAACCTTACGTCCAGCTTTCAAAAAGGATGGAACAATTACTGCGGCAAATGCCAGCTCCATTTCTGATGGTGCTTCGGCACTGGTGATTACCTCGAGTGAAATTGCCGCGCAGCGCAACTTAAAGCCGCTGGCTAATATTGTGGCCTATGCCAGCCATTCGCAGCATCCATCAGAATTCACCATTGCACCAGTGGGCGCGATTGAAAAAGTCTTGCAAAAAACGGGTTGGGATGCTCAGGACGTAGACCTTTGGGAAATTAATGAAGCTTTTGCCATGGTAACCATGTTAGCAATAGATGCTTTTAAACTTGATCCAGCAAAAGTGAACGTTAATGGTGGGGCATGTGCGCTTGGTCATCCCCTAGGTTCTTCCGGTTCCCGAATTATTGTGAGCTTGATTCATGCCTTAAAGCGTACTGGTGGCAAGAAAGGCATTGCAGCACTGTGTATTGGCGGTGGGGAAGCAACAGCGATTGCTGTAGAACTGATTTAAGTCTTTTCATAATTGCATGATCATATGCTTAAAGTAGCAAACTTAAATATTTTTTGAATTAGACCACAATGCTTCTGGTACGCCAGGAGCAGGCGTCTCTTTATTTTTAATTTTTGAGAATTTTTATGAACGGTTTAGAGCGTATTCGTTTGCTCGCATTACAAGATAAAGTAGTACCTGTAGAAAAAGCACTACAATTGATTCAAGATGGTGATGTAATTGGTTTGAGCGGTTTTGGCGGCGCCGGTGAAGCGAAAACTGTGCCTTTGGCATTGGCTGAATATGCCCGGCAGCATCCGATCCATATTACCTTGGCGACAGGTGCAAGTCTGGGGAACCGGATTGATGGGAAACTGAATGAAGCTAACGTTATAACCCGCCGTTATCCTTATCAGGCTGATCCTTCTTTACGTCAGGCCATCAATAATGGTGAAGTGATGTATATCGATCAGCATCTTTCTGAACTGGCAGACAATATCCGTCATAAAAACCTGCCGGCGATTAATGTAGCTATAATTGCCGCAACGGCCATTACTGAAGATGGCCAGATTATTCCGACCGGTTCTTGTGGAAACTCGGCGAATTTCATCGAAATGGCAGATCGGGTCATTGTTGAAATTGATACAACAGTTAATCCGGTGCTAGAAGGCGTACATGATATTTATTTGCCTAAAACCCGTCCAAACCGTGGCCCGATTCCTTTGACGCAAGCCAGTGACAAGATAGGTACAATCGGAATCCATGTTGCACCTGAAAAAATTGCTGCGATTGTCATTAATGAGATTCCGGATACTTCTTTCGCAATGGATGAGCCGGATGAAGAAACACTGGCGATTGCCAGCCACTTAATTCAATTCTTTGAAAATGAAGTCGCCGCAGGACGATTACCTGAAAATCTGGGGCCGCTGCAGTCCGGAGTAGGTTCCGTGGCAAATGCCGTATTTGCAGGTTTTGAACATTCTAATTTCAATAATCTTGAAATGTATTCTGAAGTCCTGCAAGACTGTACTTTCCAGCTTATCGATTCAGGAAAAATGACCTTTGCTTCTGGTTGTTCCATGACCCTGAGCGATGAATGTGCGGCACGGGTGATGAAGAATTTTGATCAGTACAAAGATAAAATTGTCTTACGCCCGCAAGAACTTTCCAACAACCCTGAGCTGATTCGCCGTCTGGGTATAATTGCAATCAATACCGCACTGGAGTTTGATATTTACGGGAATGTGAATTCAACCCATGTCGCTGGCACCAAGATGATGAATGGTATTGGCGGCTCAGGTGATTTTACCCGTCATGCACATATTGCGATTTTTGTGACTAAATCCTATGCCAAAGGTGGTGCGATTTCGTCTGTGGTTCCACTGGTGAGCCATACAGATCATACTGACCATGACGTGGATATTCTGGTAACAGAGCAAGGTTTGGCCGATCTGCGCGGATTGGCACCACGTGAACGTGCCCGCAAGATTATCGATATTTGTGCTCATCCCGATTATCGTAAAAGTCTGAATGATTACTTTGAGCGCGCCTGTGCGCATGGTGGGCAAACACCGCATTTGTTAAATGAAGCTTTGTCCTGGCATGCCCAGTTTGAAGAAACCGGTTCAATGAAAATTGCTTAGTTCTCTTTCTTAAAATAAGCCCAAAATAAAGCCTGTGAATCACGGGCTTTATTTATTGTACTAGATAAATATTTTAGTTCTGAATCAGACGTGGGTTATTAAAGACTTTATCCAAGATATGCCGATGAATGAAACGCAGTTTATCTTTCACAGCTTCAGTCAGCTTAAAGGGGTAAGCATCTTCCAGACCCATACTGCGGTTTAAGGCATTCAAATTAAAAGTCAGGGTGACCCAGTTTTCCAGGATATGTTCAAAATCCTGTCCACCAATCGGGCATTCTTTAAAGTCCATACTGGCTAGATTTCGGCCATTACCTTCCACGCGTAGACCGGCATAAAATGCAGTTTCCAGTGTTTCCATGATATGCAGATAATGTGACCAGGTTTCAGCCCAATCTTCCCACGGGTGTGCAGTGGCATAGGGACTAATATATTTTTCATGCCAGTTGATAGGCGCACCTTGATTATAGTGCCTCTCTAGTGCTTCACTATAATTTTGCCGCTCATCTCCAAAATAATGGCGAAGTTCATTGAGTAATTCCGGATGTAGATGCTGGATGACATTAAAATAAAAATGCCCACTTTCATGACGAAAATGCCCTAATAATGTCCTGTAATTTTCACCCATATTGACCCGGGTTGTTTCCCGATAAACCACATCGGCCTCGAAGGCATTTAAGGTAATCACCCCATTGGCATGGCCGGTAAGTACTGGCTTGTCTTTTTCAGGAAGAAGAAAATCAAAACGCAAACCTAATGGATCATCATCCGAATGTTTTGGACGAGGCATAATGTTCATACGTTGGGTCAGATATAGAAACCGGCGTTTGGCTTCCTCAAGCCGATACCAGTAAATCATGTTTTCGGCATTTTCCAGATTTGGAATTACATGAGTCAGCTGGCAGGATTCGCAAAAATCTTCCTCGTCATCTAAGGGGATCATCCAGTTACATACCTGATGATGGGTATAGTTATAACAAGGTTTATAACGGGAATATTGATACTTCTCGGCAACGGGAACCCACTCCTGAGCATTCAGCTTTTTAAATGTCGTCATTTCTTTTTCGGATGCGATATAGCCGATAGGAGAAAGGCAGTGATCACATACGAATTTGGCGAAAAATATCTGCTGTTCGCAAACTGGACATTCAAAATACTTCATCGATACTCCCTGCAAAATGAATGAATTACAATGAATTACTGAAACTCTATAATTTATATTCAGATTGCATTGCGGAATTTTATCCTGTTTAAAAATTCATCATAAAAATTTCTTAAAAAACACTATGTTGATTAATTGTAAAATGCGTGTGATCGATTATTCATTAAATTATAGTTTAGTGACTGTTTATAGAAGAAAAGCTGAGTGAACTGTAAAAACTGATGAACTGATTTATGTATTTTTTTCTTAAATAAAAACGAGAGTATCAATTTAAAAAAACTGAATAATGCAAACTATAAAAAAATTAGAGATCAAAAGTTATTGAAAAAAATCGATTGAATCGCGTTTTTCAAAAGACCTAATTGGTATATATTTTGCTCAATTTTAAAACATACATAATGCTGAAAAATAAATTATTTTTAATTTTTTAGTTCTGCTTTTGGGGTATTAAAATATGATGAAGATAAGAAAAGCCACTGTTCAGGACACACTAGCAATTGCGAACGTCATTGCCCCATTTGTTGATGTCTTGATTTCTAGTGAAGAGGGACGCAAGCGTTTTCAACCTAAAATTCTTCAGACCATTTTTGATCGAGCTGATATTCATTATTTTGTTGGAGAAATTAATCAAAAAATTGTGGGCGTGGTGGCCTATATGGAACCTGCACACTTCATGCACTTTTTTCTGGATCCAGCTTATCAGGGGCATGGACATGGACGACAAATGTGGAATTTTTTAGAAGAAAAAATTCGGGTGGTGTTTCAAAAAGTATGCTGACATTAAATGAAGCCATTATTGATGTAAAAAAAGGTTAAGTCGAAAGCTTTAAAATGGTTTTCAATCTTTTTTGAAAAATTACAACTCCTTCTAAAACCGCGC
>NZ_VOZV01000017.1:0-71570 GCF_013419565.1 Acinetobacter sp. YH12072
TTAATGGAAAAATCTAAAAGGTATGTTTTACCGAAAAAAAGAAGTAGAAACTACCCACGAGTTGTGAAAGGGAAACCACAGAAATACCCAAAAAAATGCCAGTCAATCTCTTAACTGACTGGCATTAAGCAAGAGCTGGCTTTTTTATTGATTCATTCTAAGTTTAGAGCTGGCTTTGAATATAGTTTTCGATACCCATACTTTCGATAAGATCTAGCTGAGTCGTAGTCCAGTCCAGATATTCCTCTTCTTTTTCCAGAATTTCTCGCACTAAGTCTCGAGTCACATAATCCATCTGTGTTTCTGCCAAAGCCACAGCCTGCTGAATGACTTCAATATTTTCTTTTACTTTACGTACATCACAATGCAGTACTTCTTGAGTATGCTGGCCAATATACAATTTGCCAAGATGTTGTAGGTTTGGTAAGCCTTCCAGAAATAAAATACGTTCAATGATTTTATCGGCATGCTTCATCTGGCGGATGGACTCTTTATATTCTGCCGAACCCAGTTTTTCAATGCCCCAGTCATTAAACATGCGTGAATGCAGGAAATACTGGTTAATCGCTGTAAGGTGGTGATACAACACCTGGTTCAGCTGATTAATTACATCACGATTGCCTTTCATCGTATCACTCCATATAGCCTGTTGACCCATTTATCGCTATGGGTTTTTGATTAACTTATCTTAAATCAATCGAGTGAGCAATGGCGAGTAATTTATTGAACTGCAAATGAAAATCGCAATCAAAAAGCTTCAGGTGAAATATAAAGCAATAAAAACCCGCCAGAGTCAGAGGCGGGGGAGGAGTAATGATACGAGACCATTGATTTTATAATTATCGTTATCCGCTTTAGGCAGCAACCGCTAGCCGTGCAGCAATCTGGGAAATTTCATCACTGATGATCATTCTAGCTTCTGGCGCGCAACGACCACAACACGTCCCTAGATCAAGCATTTCGCGTACATCACGGTAACTTTCGGCGCCATTTGCAATAGCATCTTTAATGTCTTGATCTGTAATGCCACGGCATAGACAAACGTACATAGGATACAACCACAGTGAATAAATAAGATAAGAGATATTATTGATAATTGTTATCGTTTGTCAATAAAAATCATTTGAAAATGCTTTTTATAATGATTGGTGATTTAGATAAAAAAATATCACTCAAGCAAAAATCCGATTATTGCTCGGGTTTTTGCTTGAGTGATTCATGATTGCAAACGAAATATAGAAGCTTAGGTGTTACATAAATTTTAAAAATTATTGCTGAATGATGACTACGCCATCCATCTCGACCAGAGCATCTTTCGGTAGGCTGGCAACACCGAGTGCTGCACGTGCTGGATAAGGCTGGGCAAAATATTCACCCATAATCTGATTCACCAGCTGGAAGTGCGATAAATCAGTCAGATAAATATTCAGTTTGGCGATGTCTGCCAGAGAGCCACCGGCCGCTTCGCAGACGGCTTTTAAATTATCGAATACACGGCGAATCTGTGCTTCAATGCCTTCAACCAGTTCCATGCTGTATGGATCTAAACCTATTTGACCAGATAGATACAGGGTATCGCCCACAAGAATGGCTTGCGAATAGGTGCCAATGGCAGCAGGGGCATTTTCAGTATGGATTACTTGGCGGAACATTAATTTCTCCTTTTATCAAATGGAGCGTAAAACTCTGTCCTTCAGGGCAGAGATATAAGCGATACGACATAAAATGTCGTTGAATTTTTTAAAATCAACACCTTTAATTTAACATGATCTAAAATAAGCTCATGAAAACACTTAAATTACGCATAAAAGACAAACATTGCAAGGTGCTAGACCAATTAGCATCTGAGGTGAACTTTGTTTGGAATTATGTGAATGATTTGAGTTTCAAACACCTGAAAAGAACAGGTGACTTTTTCTCAGCATTTGATATGACTCAATACACAAAAGGAACTTCAAAATTGTGTGGTTTGCATAGTCAAACAGTGCAAGGGATAACAGAAGAATATGTTGATAAAAGAAGACAACACAAGAAAGCAAAGCTGAAATGGCGTGTGAGTAACAAGAAGTCAGCAAGACGTTCGCTTGGTTGGATACCATTTAAAAAAGTAGCGATTAAATATGCTGATGGATATGTGCAATACGGCAAGCAGAAATTTAAGCTATGGGATAGCTACGGCATAAGTAAATACAGCGTGAGAACAGGCTCATTCGTTGAGGATAGTCGTGGGCGCTGGTATGTGTGTCTTGTTGTGGACTCACCTAAACAAGACAAACCAACGGCAACTAAAGCGATTGGTATTGATCTTGGTCTAAAAGACGTTGCCACCTGCTCAGATGGTACTGTAATTTCAAATCCTAAGTTTTACCGTAATTACGAGCAGAAATTAGGGATTGCTCAAAGAGCAAGAAATAAAAAACGTGTACGTGCATTACACGCTAAAATTGCCAATTGTCGTAAAGACCATTTGCATAAAGCAAGCACTCTGCTTGTGAAAGAAAATGCACTGATTGTTGTAGGTGACTTAAGTGCGAGCAAACTTGTAAAAACCAAGATGGCGAAATCTGTTTTGGACACAGGATTTTCAGCACTGAAAACAATGCTCAAGTATAAATGCGAGAACGCAGGGGTATTGTTTGAGGAAGTCAGTGAGAAATTCACAACCCAAATCTGTTCGTGCTGCGGTGAAATCACCTCTAGCAGTCCCAAAGGTAGAACAGATTTGCGAATAAGAGTATGGGAATGTGAGTGTGGAAGTATAAATCATCGTGATTTAAATTCCGCTAAGAACATACTTGCGCTTGGGCATGAGCGTCTAGCAGTAGGAATCCGCTTGCTTTAGCTGGAGGATGTCAACATCAACATACATCATATTAGATCAATTCAACTGACAAAAGCATTATCGTTTTAAATGATTAACTGGCTTTAGAGGTTTCAGCAATATTGAGCGGTTGTTCTAAGCGGGTAATACGTGGAAAACCAAAATGCATGCGTAAATCACGAATAATCTTGGCAATCTGTTTACGGTTATGCACCACAATATTTACATAAGTTTTGCCATCATAATTACGCACCATCTCTACACCTGTATGGCCTTTACGACATTGATAAATCAGATCGGAAATCTGTTCATCGTCCATGGCCTGATCAATACAGAGATAGGCAGTAAAGCTGACATCATCCAGATCTTCAGTCGTCCATTGTAGAGGCATAATATTTTCAGGATGCATATGTTGTTCCTGCAATAAATTATGGCAACGGGCACGATGTACAATTAGGCCACGACGAGTCAGATGACCTTGAATTGGATCACCAAGTACCGGGTTGCAGCAATGTGCGTATTTAACATCTACACCTTCTGTACCCTGAATAAGACGACCTGAACTATTCGCATTTTGATGCTGGTCATGTGCAAATAAATGGTTAGCAACCAGTTGTGGTAATAAGTCACCTACAGCAATCTGTTCAAATAGTTGCTCTTTAGTGGGAACATGACGCCATTCCAGTACATTTTTCCAGTCAGCTTCGGTCAGATCGAGAATAGAACACTGGAAAAGTTTTAAGGCACGGTTGAGGGCCTGTTGACCCACAAGGCGCTGTTCATCAATGTCTTGATCGCGCAGGATATTCTGAATCGCGCGACGGGCTTTTTGGGTGTTAATAAAACTGAGCCAGTCCGGGTTTGGGGTTGCAAGAACATCAGTGATAACTTCAACGACCTGACCACTCAATAATGGCGTAGAAAGCGGTTTGGTTTCACCATTAATTTTAGCGCCAATAGCGTGGTTACCCAGGAACAGGCTGGCAGCATAGGCAAAATCAACTGCAGTCGCACCTTGCGGTAATTCATGCAGATGACCGTGAGGGGTATAAACCCAAATTTTTTCCTGATGTAGATAATCCAGTAATTCACTGAACGTAGTCTTGGCACATTCGCCATCAACGAGTACGTTCAGGTTTTGCATGGATGCCTGAATGGCAGAGCGGCAGGCCTGAGGGGCATTTTCACCAAGTACGACGCCAAAGCGTGCGGCTTTACGCATTAGTTCAGTTTGAATAGTCAGCGATAAAGTAGTCTTTTCGCCTTTTAAGCGCATGGTTAAAGACTGGTTGCCGCCCGGAAGAGGGCGACGGATATTATCTTGATAATTTTGAACCGTAAAACTCTCAGTCAGGATATCGGCCAGGCGGTCACAGTCGGCAATGCTCTCTAAGATAATTTCAAATGCGTGGCTATGCGTAAGTTCCTGCAGATCAATATCATTTTTTACAAAGTGGCGTAATAGCTCGATATTATTGTTTTTCTTTTTAACCCGGCCTTCAATCGCATATTGCTGTAATAGTTCGTTAAGTTTCTGTTCCCACTTGGCCTGATATTCACAGCGTTTAGGCTTGGTTTCTAGAAGGGCTGCCTGGACATCATTGTACATATCCAGATCCAGATTCTGATAACACAGATGTTCCAGATTATCAGCCATTTCGTTCATGCCGACCAAGCGTGCCATTGGAACGAAAATTTCAAAGGTTTCGCGGGCAATACGGGCACGTTTATCCGGGCGTAGCGCTTCTAGCGTAGTCATATTGTGATAGCGATCTGCCAGTTTCACAATAATGACACGTGGATCCTGTAGAGTCGCTTGCAGAATTTTACGGAAAGAGGCCGCTTTATTATATTCCTTATCACTAGAATGGCTGAGCTTGGTGACACCATCAACCAGCTCTGCAACCGTGCTGCCAAATTTTTCAGTAATGTCATCTTTATTGAAGTCGGTATCTTCAATGACATCATGCAGCAGCGCTGCCATTAAGGTTTCAGTATCTAGACGCATATGGGCCAGAATACAGCTCACCGCGATAGGGTGCAGAATATAAGGTTCACCACTTTTACGGGTAATGCCATCATGGGCAATATCGGCATAATCACAGGCCGCAAGCACACGTTCGACATCGCTTTCACTTAAATACGCGTCGATGATGATTTTTAACTGTTGCTTAGCTTCACTGACCTGTGGGCCTGGCATAAAACACCTTTAAAACTGGATTTTTTAACAAATAAAACAGAGAAAGCTCGTATGAAATGTATAACATAAAGTGGGTCAGTTTTTTCATATCAACAAGTGAAAAATTTATACTGACTTTAGAGCTAACCCTTATGTTATAACCGTTCTGTGCAAAATATAAAAGTCACAGAACAAAAAAAGCCTAGTTTAAAACTAGGCTTTTTGGAATGGTTTATTCTTATTGGAAAGAAAAACCATCTAAATTTAGATTATTTGCAGAAAGAGCAAGGTCTAAACTTGAAGTTTGATAATCTTGATCACGTTGTTTCAAAATATCTTTTGATACATGACCTGCAGCGATTTCACGTAAAGCAACTACAGTTGGTTTATCATTGTCCCATTCTACAGTTGGTTCAATGCCTTGACGTGCCAATTGACGCGCGCGTTTGCTTGCCACTAGTACAAGCTCAAAGCGGTTGTCTACATGGTCTAAACAATCTTCAACGGTTACGCGTGCCATAAGAATTCTCGTTTTGAATAGTAAATTTCAACAGACTGCACAGTATAAAATGCTTTGTCTGGAGACTCAAGTTTTAATCACTGTTCGCTTGGAGTAATTAGAGCCTGGATCAGTTTTTCATGGCGGGTCGCTTGCTGGGAAAGGACCAGTCGATTAGCAATAATCACAGATTCAAGATCATGCAATGCCTTATTAAAGTCATCATTGATAATGACATAATCAAAGTTGACGTACTGCTGCATGTCTTCGACTGCACAGCTAAGACGGTGTTCAATCACTTCAACAGAGTCTGTACCACGGTTGGAAAGACGCTGACGCAAATCGAACTGACTTGGCGGAAGAATGAAAATCTGTTTAGATTCAGGAAAAAGTCGACGGACTTGTTGCGCACCTTGCCAGTCAATTTCAAGTAGTACATCATGACCTTTAGCAAGTTGTTCTTTTACAGTCGCTTGTGCTGTGCCGTAATAATTACCAAAGACTTCGGCATATTCAATAAAACCACCTTCCTCGACCAGATTCAAAAAATCTTCTTTAGTCGAGAAATGATAATGTACGCCATCGAGTTCGCCAGGTCGTTGACCGCGTGTCGTATGAGAAACAGAAACATGAAGATTGTTGACACGTTCAAGTAATGCTTTAACGAGGGATGTTTTGCCCGTTCCAGACGCTGCAGAAACGACAAACAAGAGACCCGACATGATATTTTTCCTGATATGATAAAATATCTTCTCTATTTTAGAGTAGACCGGCTTTAAACTAAATAGTTGTACGTCGATTGTTTTACATTTATTTCAATTGTAGCGCCATAAATTGAGTGAGTATTGAGGATTTCTATGGAAATTGTTTTAGCTAACCCGCGTGGTTTCTGTGCCGGTGTGGATCGTGCCATTGCGATCGTGAACCGTGCCCTAGAATGCTTTAATCCACCTATTTATGTGCGTCATGAAGTAGTCCACAACAAATTCGTAGTTGATGACTTGCGCCGGCGTGGTGCGATCTTTGTCGATGAGCTAGATGAAGTTCCGGATGACAATATCGTGATTTTTAGTGCACATGGGGTGTCTAAGGCTGTGCAGCAGGAAGCCGAACGCCGAGGTTTAAAAGTTTTTGATGCGACCTGTCCATTGGTCACTAAAGTACATATTGAAGTGACCAAATATGCCCGTGAGGGAGTAGAAGCGATTCTGATTGGTCATGAGGGTCACCCAGAAGTTGAAGGCACTATGGGGCAATATGATAAAAATAATGGCGGTGACATTTATCTGGTCGAAGATGAAGATGACGTCGCTGCTTTAACAGTTCGTAATCCTGAGAAAGTCGCTTTTGTGACCCAAACGACTTTGTCGATTGACGATACAGCGAAAGTCATTGATGCGCTTCGCAAAAAATTTCCGAATATTCAAGGTCCACGCAAAGATGATATTTGCTATGCGACACAAAACCGTCAGGATGCAGTACGTGATTTAGCTGCACGTTGTGATGTCGTGCTGGTTGTAGGATCACCGAATTCATCGAATTCAAATCGCTTGCGCGAACTGGCGGAACGTATGGGTAAAGCAGCCTATTTGGTTGATAATGCAGATGAGCTCAAGCAGGAATGGTTTACCAATATTTCTAAAATTGGGGTAACCGCAGGTGCTTCCGCCCCGGAAATTTTAATTAAGCAGGTGATTCAGCGGCTACAGGACTGGGGTGCGGCCATACCTCAAGAATTAAATGGTCGTGAAGAAAATATAACTTTTAGTTTGCCAAAAGAATTGCGAATTCCAGTCACACAAGCCTAAAGGGTGATGTATTTAATCAACTGATTTTTACTTTTAAATGGACAGATAACTACTTTTTGCAGTTATCTGTTTTTTTATGCCATTTATCCTGATTTGTGTTAGTTGTGTAATTTAATTATATATTATCTTTAATGGGGTAAAGTTTTGTTGCCTGGGGAGGTTGTATGCAGAAAAAGAATGGATTTACGCTGATTGAGCTCATGGTGACGATTGCGGTATTGGGGATTATTGCTGGAATGGCTGCTCCCTCAATGAGTAATACCTTAGAAAAAAGCAGATTTCAAAAAAAAGAAAGAGAGCTTGTATTAATAGTGAATCATGCAAAAAGTCAAGCTATCTTAAAACGCACTGATATCACTTTAAATTTGAATTCCAGCATTGCTAATACGGAAACAGCGATGAATTGGGAGAAAGGAGCTAATGTGAATTTAACCATTCAAACCCTAGCTGAAGACCAATCATTAGGGAGTTATTCGGGAACAAATTTAATATTTAATAAAAATGGTGTGGTTAGCAGCTTAAATCAAGATGCTTTGATTAGTTTATGTAATACAAAGTTGAAAATAAAAAAACAACTTGTCTTAACCAAGCTGGGTGGTATTTATTCTAAGCTTGAAGGAAGTTGCTGATGAAATACATAAGATATCAGGCGGGCGTAGGGATGATTGAGGTTTTGGTTGCCTTACTTGTGCTTGCTTTGGGGGTGTTGGGATATGTGGCCGTACAATTACGTGCAATAGATGCTTCTGCAGAGGCTTTGACAAAATCACAAGCAATTCTAGTGATGCGTGGATTAGCAGAAAATATTAGAAGTAATCCAGTTGCAATGTCTACCTATCCAGCTCAAGTCCAATCATATATTGGTTACTCTTCATCAACGAGTGAACCTACGACATGTTTAAATTCAGTTTGTACACCTGAGCAAATGGCAACTTATGATGCTTATAGTGCAGCAAAAAATGCTGATCAGTATGGCATGAAACTGACGATGGATGATTGCCCGGGTGTAACTACCTCCATGAGTATGCGACGTAAATGTTTATATACATTTTGGGGTAAGACTACTCCAATAATCAGCAATTGTATGACTACGACAGGAACCTATGTGAGTGGTTCTACCTGTTTAATGATGGAGGTGTATTAAATGTTGAAACTAGCTCCTTCATTACAAAAAGGATTTACGCTTATTGAGTTAATCGTTGCACTGACTCTGGGTTTGATTCTTGTTGCTGCAGCAATTCAATTATTTACTGGTGGCATTATGTCAAGCCAGCTGCAACGCGCAAATGCTGAAATTCAGGATAATGGCGTATTTGGTTTGGACTTTATGTTACGTGATATACGTTTATCAAATGTAGGTAATATTAATAATTTAGAGTTAACTGATCAAACAGCCTATGGTGGTATTGTCCTGACAGCTTCAACAGCTACAAACTCAAATAATGTAAATTTTATTTCTTCTATTGCAGCCAATACGTACCTTCCTGATGCATTATTAAGTCGAGGAATGGGGGATACTGTCTCCACAACAGATAACCATTGGAAAGGTTTGTCCAATGTGAAAGATGATATGGGAGTAGCTCAAAATAGTGATCAGTTAACGATTCAGTTTATTGCGCCTTCAGATATGTTCAACTGTGAGGGGCAGCAGGTCTTTGCTGGTGACTTGGTCGTACAGCGTTACTTCTTAAGAGTGGATGCGAATGGTACGGGAACGACAGATTTGGCCTTGGCTTGTGATGCGAATACACCAGCAACGACAGCCGCTACTGCTTCTGCCACACCTTCTACAATCAGTGGTTTGGGAACAGCAGGGCAAATTCTTATTCCTCGCGTGGATCATTTTCATGTTTTATTAAAAGCGAGAGATCATGCTGGAAATCTTGTTTTATATACGATTCCGCAATATCGAGAGGCTGCAATTCAAGCGCGTAAAGTTGTTACAGCGGATGATGCAACAGATGAAGATCCAGAAAAAGCGGCATCAAATCCGCCAAGAATTTTAGCTGTACAAGTATCGGTACTTATTCGTTCGACAAATAATGCGAATAATCCAGTTTTGGATCCTGTAAATGCAAGCTATGTGATGCTTGATAAAACAATTAAGGCAAGTGATACCACGAATCGTTTCTTGAGAAGGGTATATAACTCAACTATTTCTTTGCGCAATGGTATGGGAGAAGATTTATGAGATATCAATTAGTCAATAAGTCTTTTTCTCAAAGAGGTGCTACTTTAATCGTTGTATTAGTTATCCTTCTTGTGATTACTATGGTCGGAGTTTTGGCAATTCGGGTGGCGATCGTTTCTTTAGCAGTAGCCACAAATAGCCAAGTTGATCAGCTAAACTTCCAATCTGCCGACACACCCCTAGCACTTGTTTCTCAAATCAATCCCACTGACTTAACAAATCTGAGTAATGTGATTGGTGCTAGCTTAAGAGAGCATGAGAATAATCCCGGGGCTGAATATGTATTTTGTTACCAGCCCATCTCAACGACAGCAAAATTTGCTCAAACTAAGGACGCGATTCGTATTCGATTTGATAGTAGTGCTAATAGTATATCTAAAGAAGCTGGTACAGTTGATGGATTTTGTAATCTAAATAGTGACTTCGGTAGTAAACGCCAAGCTGTTTTAACTCAGGTGGCGGTCAGTGTGCCAATTGATGCAAGTAATAATAGACCTGGTGCTAATTTGCCAAGAGGTACAAATGTTTCTGAAGGTACACAACTTCCCAAAAGTATGACATCAGCACAGCGAGTGAGGGTTACGACAACCTCAATGCTTCCAGCCTATTCGTCAGAAACGACATCTTCTATACAGGAGAGTTGTTTGAGTGCTGCAAACATAAAGATTAGTGATAATTTGGCACCTGATTTAAGTTCACAGGAAACACTAGCAGATTGCTTAAAATCTAAAAATGTTCCATTTAATGTGCATGTTCAAGAGTTTAATTATATCAATAAATTGACTGAAGTAATGGCACCAGGTGGTTAAGGGGGAATTGTATGAATATGAAATTATTAAATTTTAAAATAAATAAATTGTGGTATGCCGTTTCTACAAGTTCTTTTGCACTGACTTGGTTAACGGTTTCGTCAGTAGTCCAAGCTAGTGATCTGCAAATTTATGCCAAGCCCGAAGGTGGTCAAACGACGGTTATACTGATGCTAGATAACTCAGGATCAATGGATAGGACTTATACCAGTGAAGGAAGTTTAACTCGATTACAGCGATTAAAAAATGGAGTAAATGACCTGTTAACTAAAGATACCGTTACATTAGCTAATGGTACAGTTGTAGATTTACGCAATGCTTATGTGGGATTGGGCGTGTTCGCAGATTCTGCAAGTCGTTATGACGGACAGATTAAGGTGCCTGCAGCTCCGTTAGGAGATGCTTCAACGCTGACAACCTCTGGTTCACAACGTTTTAAACTAAGAGCAGCTGTAAATGCAATGGATGGATCAAGTTGGACTCCTTCTGCAAATGCGATGGCGGAAGCGGCAGCCTATTTGTTAGGTACAACTACTTTTTGGGAAAAAACGACTTATCCAACAATTCAAAAACAAGTTTATCGGTTATCCCGAAAATACACCGCGAGTGGTACTGGCAGTGGGTCAGCAAATAGAACCTACACATATACTTATGATTTTGAAACTTGTAACAGATGGAATGAAACGAATTTCACTACAAAAGTTCAAGAATGTAATAGATGGATTAGTAAAGTTTCAAAAACGGTTACAGAAGATAAATATGCAAATAGGTCTAGTCCAACATGGAAAGATCAAAGTACTATAATTACTGGATCATATGATGGGCCAAATTTGTCCAGTTACACAAATCCATCTCGGGGTGATTTGCAGTACATAACATTATATGTGAATGATGACACTCAACCTTATGTGATTAATGCAAATACAAATCGTACTAATAGTGGTATATCAGCTGCTAAAGGTAGTACCAGAAATCCAGATATTCTGGTAGAGAAATCTGCTTCTGATATAAATCTAAGATATAAATCTCCTTTACCTGCCAACTCTGTGAGTTGTGATGGACAGGGGATTTATTTTTTATCTGACGGCTTGCCAAATATGACAACAACAGAAAGTGTTGAGCCATTAATGCAAACAGTATTAGAGGATGATACTTTTACATGTCCTGTCAGTAATAATGATACACCTGCAACAGTAAATGATTTGCCTAATCCCGTTGGTGATGGTACAGGTTATGATGCTTGGGGGCGCTATACTGATAATTTACAATCTAACTGGAACTGCATGGGGGCATTAGCTAAGCGGCTTTTCAGTGGAAATAATCCCAAAGTAAGATCAATTAATACTGCTTTTGTTGGTTTTGGTAGTGCATTTTCAAATATGACAGCAAATACTGCTGAAGCTAGAGGTGCGAAATATGCTTGTAAATTAGGTTCAAAATTGACAGGTGATGTATGTTCGCCTGATGCAAGTGACTCGAGTCTAAAGAATCCATCTGAAGGGTTCGGAAATGGTGGGTTTTATTATGTCACAACAGATACTCAGGTAACACAAAGTATCGCCAGCTTTATTAAGGATAATCAAAATGGAGTTGTTGCACCTTTAGCAACAGGGCAAATTACAGTCCCTTATGACGCCTTAAATCCAAATATGCTACAGAATTATGGCTATTTACGTGCTTTAGAACCCAATCCTGCAAGTAATCATGTGACATGGCGTGGAAATTTAAAAAAATATGAAGTTATTCAATCCGGTATTACTACGGGGGCATTTCAAGGTAATTCTGGTGGATTGGTTTTTGACAACTTAGGTAAGTTTAGAACTGGAACTAAAGACTTCTGGAATAGCAGTGATTATAGTGATGGTGGTCTTACGTGGTTAGGTGGTGCATACTCAAAAGTTCCTTTACCTATATTAGGGCAAACACAAACAGTGGATGCAGCAGGTAAAGTAACTCGTTATGCTTACAATGCGTCTAATAATATTCGTAATATATTTACTGACATTAGTGCTGCTACCTCAACGGCTTTAACTAAGCAGTCGACTAAAGATAGTCCTTTATTAAGAATTCCAGCGGCTCCAGAAGGAACTAATCCTTTTACTAGTCCTACTAGTACAGCAAATTATGTTTTAGGTAAATTTAATTCATCGAGTGGACAGCCAATCCTCAGAGATTTGGCATTAACTATAAAGTTAAAACTGCTAAATTATTTAGGTTATAACGTCGATATCAATACAACGACTTTACCTACAAGTTTAACCACTTCAAATGCACCACATCTTTCGATGGGGGCAAGTATTTATTCTTCGCCAGTTCAGTTAACTTATTCAGGAACCTTGGATGCAAATGGTAATTTGACCAATGCACGTGACCAAGCAATCTTGTATGGATCTTCCGAAGGGGGATTACATCTTGTTGATGCTTCTTCTGGTGAAGAGAAAATGGTATTTATACCTGCCGATATTTTAGAGCATTCAATTGCATCTAAAGGTTTGGTTCCAAATACAATTGATTCAGGAAATGTTCCGACACATGGAGTAGATGCAACCTGGGTATCTGATGCAGCATACAATTATAATGAAACCACGACAAAAGATGCAGGGGGGAAGGATCAAACCACTTCACAGATTAAAGCTCGAAAGATGAATATTTATGGTGGCTTACGTATGGGTGGTTCTAGCTATTATGGTTTAGATGTGCTCAACCCAGCATCACCTAAATTTTTATTTAGAATTTACCCTGCTAATATTACAGGAAAAGGTGATTATAGCCGTCTGGGGCAGACATGGTCTAAACCTGTATTAGCAAATGTTCGGCATAATGGTCAAATTAAACGGGCGATGATTGTCGGTGGTGGTTATGACATGTGTTATGAGAATCCTCGCTTCCAACTTAGTGCAACAGTTGATAATACTGAATATCCAAATCTAAATTGCACCAATAAACCTGAAGCTCAAGGTAATGCTATATATGTTATTGATGCATCGGATGGAACGCTTATCTGGTCTGCAACTTATGATGCAAGTGCAGCAATTACGGATGGTAAAAAATATCTTCGGCATAGTATTGTGAGTCGTATTAGTACATTAGATCGTGATGCTGATGGTTTAGTAGATCATCTTTATTTCGGTGACCTAGGTGGACAAATTTTCCGTGTTGATTTAAACAATAATCAGGTTAAAACAGCTAGTCAATATAGTGATTTTGGGGTTCGTGTGGTTCGTTTAGCGGATTTAGCAACGAATGATACTGTTGCTGATTCGAGTAATGACTATACAGGAAGCAAAGCTCCACGCTTTTATGAGTCACCAACAGTCACTATTCATGATGAGGGGGCGCATACCTTCATAACTTTAGGAATTGCATCAGGTGATCGCAGTACACCATTAGACGTATCGCCGACAGGTACGACAGGTCGAGATAACATGAAGCCAGCAGCGGCATTAACCGACCGACCTGTAAACAATGTGTATGGAATTATTGATAAAGATTTTATTAAACGGGATCTAATCACAGGTACGCCTACTTTAGAAACGATCAATAAAGTCAGAACTAACTTAAGAAAAAACCCACAGATACTTGCGAGTGGTGAAACTGTTTCAAACATTTTCTTTCCTGCATCAGGCGCTGGGAAGGATGGTTGGTATAGATCACTTTCGAGCACAAATGACGGTACTGATAAAGCAATTGGCACAGGTAAAATTCGTGTTAAAGGTGGGTTAAAAGCCTTTGAAGAGCCAATTGCAATTACAGGTAATTTAATGGTACCGGTTTATGATCCTGAGGGAACTGGAGTTGGAAGCAATATTCCATGTATGCCACGTGTGGTAGGTGAAACAGACTGGCAAACATTCTGTTTGCCATTTGGAGTTTGTTTAAAATCAGATGGAACTATAAATAGTAATAAAGAACAGCTAACAGGCTTTAAGTTGGATAGAACTGGGAAAAATTCCAATGTTATTGGTCCAGGTATTCGAAGTATTTCACTTGTACCAAAAACTGATTCTACTACTGGTAGTTCATCTACAAGCTGTGGAAAAATTACGATGGCAGGCAATACAGCTGGAACAGGTGAGTGGCAATGTACCAGTCATTTTATTCCAACACGATGGTATGAGCGTTATCGTTAATAGGATATATGAATGAAAAGATCTTTAACGATAAGATTCAATCAGGGATTTACCCTGATTGAATTGATGATTGTAGTGGTGGTGATTGCTATTTTGGCAGCAATTGCAATGCCGAGTTATCAGGCATATGGGCGTAAAGCAAATGCTGCTTTTGCTCAGCAGGAAATATTAAAATTAGCTGATCAACTGGAAAGACATAAGACTCGGAACTTCAATTATAAAAATTTTGCTATAAGCACGATTACACTTAATCGTGGTGGATACACTCTTGCCATTACAGATGATACAACCGCAGGAAATGCATTAAATTCAACAGCAACTAATGGTCAGACTTGGGTGATTAAAGCTACAACTCCAAATAATCGTAATATGAAGCTTATTGCGAAAAGTACGGGTTTACGATGCCAAAGTATTAGCTCAACCTCTGTTGATAATAATTGCGGCGGTTCAGTATGTACGACATGTGAAACTAATAGTGAGGCTTGGTAATGCGTAATGGATTCACATTAATTGAAATGATGATTGTTGTAGCAATTATAGGAATCATTGCTGCAATTGCACTACCAAGTTATTCTCAATATAAAAAAAGAATAAACCGGGCAGATGTTCAAGCAGAAATGTTGAATATTGCTCAAAAATTAGAGTCTTATAAGCTAGCTAATTTTAAATATCCTGTTACTGCAACCATGACAAGCTTATATGGAGGTACAACTTATCCTAAAACTGGAACTCCACTTTTTGATCTAGAGTTTTCGAGTTTAACAGATACCGAATGGGAGATGAGAGCCACACCAATTCTAGGCGCAGCACAAGCAGGTGATGGGGTTATTTGTCTGAACTATCAAGGTCAAAAGTTTTGGGGCAAAGGTGCGACTACTTGTGCGTTATCTACAACATCCAACTGGGACGGCCGCTAACTAAATCCAAAATTGTAGCTAACCTACTTTTAATCTTTCATTCAGGGCAAACTTCGCGTAAAATATGGCCCTCTATGAAAGGGGTTTGAAGTGTTCCGGTGGTCGGTACATGAATAATCCGTAAAAACTATAAGGTTCTATCATGGTTGTTATTCGTCTTGCACGCGGTGGTGCTAAAAAACGTCCGTTCTATCAAATCATTGTGACTGATAGCCGTAATGCACGTGACGGTCGTTTCATCGAACGTATCGGTTTCTTCAACCCTACAGCTCAAGGTAAAGCAGAAAAACTTCGTTTAGATGCTGACCGTTTTGCTCACTGGGTTTCTCAAGGTGCTCAACCTTCTGAACGTGTTGCTTCTCTAGCTGCTCAAGCTAAGAAAGCTGCAGCTGCTGCTTAATTTTAAGGTAGCAGGTAGCCCATGACACCAACACAGAATGTTCCCGAAGATCGTATTCAGATTGGACAGTTACGTTCAGCATATGGATTAAATGGGTGGCTCTGGGTCTATTCCAATACAGAACCTATGAGCAACATATTTGACTACCTTCCTTGGTACATTGAGACCAAAGCAGGATGGCAAATTGTCGATGTAAAACGTTGGAAACCACATGGCAAGGGCCTGGTTGTTTCGCTAAAAGGTGTGAGTGATCGCACCGCAGCAGACGGTCTGGTTGGTGCTAATGTCTGGATCTCTAAATCGCAACTGCCTCAACCAGGCGTGGACGAGTATTACTGGTCTGATTTGAAAGGTCTAACTGTGTTAGGTCTGGATGAAGAAGAACAGGAAGTGAATCTCGGTCAAATCCATGAAATGTTTGAGACAGGTGCCAATGACGTAATGGTAGTTCGCGCTACTGCTGACAGCGTCGATGGCGAAGAGCGGATGATTCCATGGCATAAAGATGTGGTACAGCGGGTTGATCTCGAAGCTGGTCGTATCTACGTAAATTGGGGCGTAGATTATTAATCCTTAAAAAGGGTTAACACAGCAGGAAAATGAGGAGTCTGCGGTGTTCTTTGCAGTCATTACGCTTTTTCCTGAAATGTTTGAAGCGATTACAGCCTACGGTATTAGCGGGCGCGCAGCAAAACGTGATTTGATGCAAATTCATTGTATTAATCCACGAGAATTTGCTGAAGGGAACTATAAACGGGTGGATGAACGTCCATTTGGTGGTGGTCCCGGTATGGTGATGATGGCTGAGCCATTAGCGAAAGCAATTCATCGTGCCAAAGAGCTTGCAGCGCAAGCGGGTGCAGTTAACGTTCCTGTGGTGTATATGTCACCACAAGGAAAAACCTTAAATGAACCTGCGGTACAGGACTTCGTAAACTATGACGGATTGATTGTACTTTGTGGTCGTTACGAAGGTGTCGATGAACGTTTGATCCAGAAATATGTTGATCAGGAATGGTCGATTGGAGATTACGTATTATCGGGTGGCGAGCTCCCTGCGATGGTGTTATTGGACAGTATTATCCGGAGACTTCCGGGTGCAATGTCAGATGAACAATCACACGTGCAAGACTCATTTGTGGATGGTCTGTTAGATTGCCCACAATATACCAAGCCAGACCATTTTGAAGGTATGGATGTACCGGACATCTTGAAATCGGGACATCATGCCAATATTGAGAAATGGCGGTTTTTGCAGCGATATCAGCGCACTTTGGAACGCCGGCCTGAATTGGTAGAAAAAGTTGAACTGACCAAGCAGCAAAAGAAATGGCTAAAAGATTTAAAAAGTGGCAACAACTAATCCTGTTGTCCAAATCTTTATTTAAGCAATGTTGTTTAAATATTTAAAATAGGCTCTTTATGCATTGAAGCGGTCAAGCATAAAGGGAAAGTCAATCGGGTCTATGCGATTTAGCCTCTATACCCAGCGATAATCAGACCTCTTCTGACTCGCACATATTGGAGATACCCCATGAGCGGTAAGCATCCTTTAGTACAAGCTGTTGAAAATGCTCAGCTTAAACAAGACATCCCAGCTTTTGCACCAGGTGACACAGTAGTTGTCCAAGTAAAAGTAAAAGAAGGCGACCGTGAACGTCTACAAGCGTTCGAAGGCGTTGTCATTGCTAAGAAAAACCGTGGTCTGAACTCTGCGTTCACAGTACGTAAAATTTCTAGCGGTGTTGGCGTTGAGCGTGTATTCCAAACTCACTCTCCAATCGTTGCTAAAATCGAAGTGAAACGTCGTGGTGACGTTCGTCGTGCTAAACTTTACTACCTACGCGAATTGTCTGGTAAAGCTGCACGTATTCGTGAAAAATTGCCAGCTCGTAAACAAGGTTAATTTTAGCCTTGCTTTTAAGCAAAAAAATGCGCCTTTGGGCGCATTTTTTTATGTTTGCTTTTATCTGGATTTATTCGAAATGTTCCTGCAAAGGCAAGATCATGGCATCCAAAATATCCAAGAAAATTTTATGAATAAACATCAGGAATAATACAAAATATCCCCAAGACTGGAATCCTGCATTAAAAAGTTGAATGCAAATAAAACATTGTGTGATAGCCAGTAAAATACTGATCCATACATTTGCGATAATATGTCGATGACAAGAGGGACAATAATAAGGCTTATATTTTTTAAATTGAAAAGGATTAATCACTTTTCGTTTGCAACAGGGGCAGGTTCTTTTAAATCTGTTTTTGATTTCTATAGAAGGTATCTGCATTTATTTTATTTCACAGTTCTTTTTATATTTGATGAATATTTTATATGCAGTTTAATCATGATTAACAAGTAAATTTTAAGAAAAAATTTAGCGAAAAATAAGATGGAAAAAGCCTCTGGATGAATAGAGGCTTGTGTAGCTCTATAAACCTTGCAGTTTTAAGCGGTTGGCATGCTGGCGATAAACATCGACTGGGTCTGGAGCAAAGACATTTTTTAACCCGAGTAACTGGTTCACTTCGTCCAGGTGGTTCCAGTTGTAGTTATCCCGAATGGTTTTACCGAATTTGGCACTACAGCGGGAGACCAGACCATCATTTTCCTTGCCGCCATCAATGAGCAGGGCTGTAACTTTGAGTGCTGAATCAGGATCGAGCGGGTTGGTAACTTGGCCTACACCTGTGAATGAATAGTTGTAGATACCTTTTTGTTGATATGCACCTTCACCACAGGTGGTAGTCGGCATACCAATGGGATATCTCTGATTAAAGTTCGCAGAGCCCAATGCCGTTAAACTGCTGCCACCCGCAAGTGAATCATGCGGATAAGAGTTTGGGTCCAGGCCTTGAGCCCAGGTAATGGCTTTAGAAACCAGATTTATTGTGCCGACCAGTGGCGCTTCAATAGCAGTCCCTTCAGCTTTTAGAATCAGGTCTGCAACCGGTGAACCTTTGTGCGGTGCACCTACTGTGGTTAATGAAGCCACCAGTTTAGGTTCTGAACCGGCCACATAACGAATTGTTGGGCCACCATGTGAGTGTCCGATCAGATTAACTTTATCTGCTCCGGTAATTGCGGCAATTTCCTTGACCTGCTCCAAAAGTTGTTCACCGCGAATTTCAGATGAGTTAAAAGGGGAGACTCGCGTTGCCCAAACATTCGCACCATTACGGGCCAGATCAGGTAAAATCTGATACCAATAGTCCAGTCCAAACTGGTCAGTGCCAACCCGAATGAAACCCGCCATGCCGTGTGAAAATACAATCGGATATTTGGTTTTGGCATATTGTGAACTGGCTTTCGCCGTCACCTGACTGGCCTGGGTAGAGGCATGAGCCGTAAAGCAGGCCGCTGCCATGAGCAGACCTGTCGTTAATACTCCATATTTCATCATTATTTCCTCATTCTTGTTGTTGTGTTAAGGCGATCCTCGCCATAATGTGGGGAATAGCCAGCTGAAAAGCTGACCCATTAAGCGTTTTGAGTGTTTTATCTCCCTATTTTTTTAAGTGAAAATAACGAAAAAGCCCTTATATCCGCAGATAGAAGGGCGATGAAAATTATAGATTCTGAAGTTTTAAACGATTGGCATGTTGACGGTACATCGCCACCGGATCTGGAGCAAACAGGCCTTTAAGACCAAACATCATATTGGCCAGATCGGTATGGTTCAGCTTGTACTGGTCATTAATCACCTTACCAATGAATGCACTACAACGGGCAACCATGCCATCGTTGTCTTTATTGCCGTAAGATAAAGGGCCAAGCTGCATCAGGATGGTATCGATATCCAGTGCATTGGTCGCTTGAGCCACACCGGTCCAAGAATAATAATAGATACCGTTACGGTCTTTTGATTTCAGGTTCTTATTACAGTTTTCTGTGGAGGCTAAGACACCATCCTGCACCATCTGTTTGGCCACGCTGGCATTAAAAGAGCTGGAGCCAGTTTGGGTCAGGGATTTCATGGATGCATCGAAATCAATTTCCAGTTCAGGTTTGAACTGTCCCAGTGCGATCAGTGGCCCAATAATATAATCACCGAGAACATTAAAAGCAGTGCGGGTAAGAGTATTGTTCTGAATATCATCGGCCACTTTAGAGCCATGATAGGTGCCTGCAACCCCCGTAATGGATGCAATCTGCTGCGGTCGAGTCGCTGCCACATAGAGTACAGTCGGGCCACCATGGGAGTGACCGATGAGATTGATTTTTTCCTTCCCTGTAATTGCCAGCACTTCATCGACCTGATGAATGAGCTGTTCACCACGGTGGGTCGTGGTATTGGCAGGCGACAATTGGGCGGCAAACACGGTAGAGCCATTACGAGCCATATCCGGCAGAATCTGATACCAGTAATCTAAGCCAATGGTATCAGTACCTATGCGTTGCCAGCCTAGCCAGCCATGCACCATCAGAATAGGATATTTGGTTTTGGCATAGTCTGATTTGGCTTTTTCAGTGACCTGAACTGCACTTGCTACCGCCTGGGTTTGTGTTGAAAAGCCAAAACCGAGGCCTGCTGCCAAGGAAAGCGCCAGCATCTGTGTTGTTTTGATAAAAGTACGCATAACCGTTCCTTTGTTCATTTTATTGTTATAAAAAGCAATCATTGCTCGGGAGTATTGATGCACGATAAATATTGAAGTTGAATACCTCGATCATGCAGACCTAATCTTCAATCACGTGCAAAAATTATTATTTTGAAGCAGAAGCATTTTTTCATGCTGATGAGCCAATTCCATGTCATTTTGGGCCACGCCCAGTAAGCACTTGTGAGTACATAAATTTGCAATTTATATACGTATGTATTTTATTTTTAACCCCTTGAAATATAAGATTGATGAATATTTAGGTTGAAATAGTTAGAAACAAATAACAATGTTAAAAAAAGTAATCAGCCCAAGAAAATCAAGGCTTTCAGAGAGAAATGGCTCTGTTAAACTCTCAAAATAGAGGGTCAGCGTTACTGTTTTTATATAAGAGATGAGACAAAAAAAAGGGAATAAGAGAAGATATTCGACGCCGTAGCAGTACTGTGTAGCTACGGCGTCAATGATCAATTTTAGCTGAAAATTAATTGGCAAAGGGTAGGGTCCCACCCTGATCATGTACCTGTTCAAATGTACCTACACGAAGCCGTTCTTCAGGGCGCTGGAAATGTTTCTGACGCAACTGATCAACTGCTTGCTGTTTGGCATTTTCACTCAGGCCACTTTTTAGGATGTTATCGCGCTCGCCCAAGTAACGCGTCACACTGGATTTCCAATTCGCACGTTCATCATCAAGTTTTTCCAGACGTTGGGTTGCTTCAGGACCGACCAGATTCAGGCGCATCTGACGGATTTCTTCCGCAGAACCACCCCGGGCTTTAATATCAGCGGTGAGTTTACGCAGATCTTCCAGTTTATTCAGCTGCTCCAGATTTTCTTGCCAGTCCTGCGGTAACTGCGCAAACAGTTCTTTTAGCTTCTGGGCTTTTTCTGCTTCGCTCAGCTTTTTATCCGCCATGACTGCCATCCGGTCTAAGGTATATTCATGATAGGTATCTTCAGTGCCAAACAGTCCTTCAATTTCATAATCAGAGAAAAAGCGTTTACGCAGGTTCTGGGTGCTGGTATAGATACTGCGGTAGTAAGCTGGATCTTCTTGATCCAGACCTGCAGGTGGAGTCAGTTCTCCCAAACCTTGACGATACTGGATATAACGATCCCAAAGATCCAGAACTTGTGAGAGTGCAGGATCCTGATAATTTTGTTGAATATAGGCTTTAAAATCTCGCTGGATTTGTTCGAGGGTTTTTTCCCCATATTGGGTAATAAAATATTCAAAACAGTTACGGGTCTGTTCATTGACAATCAGGCGATTGCTGGCATCCATCTGCATCTGGCAATTAATTTCCGTATCCTGCTGGCTTGGACTCGGGAATATGTTATTTACGGGGCCATTGGCCAGTGCTGCTGCCTGCTGAGCACTGCTTTCATTGGTGGATTGCGGGCCTGAGACACGTGCCTGTGCTTCATCCCTGGGCGCAAGCCATAGAATCAGGGTAATCAAGCACAAGATGATGAGCGCAATCACGATCCATAGTTTATATTTCTGCATATCCTATGCACCTTTATTTTAATTATCGGATTATTTTAAATTTTGCATTCGGCAGGATAGGAGATATTGCACCTTATATGCTGTAGAAAAGTTGTAAATAATTGGCTGGGGTTTTACCATTGCGCCAATTTATAAAATGTCTGACTTTTTGCCATGAAATCCTCATCTCCTAAAATTCAGCGTCGTCATATCAGCGGTGTATTTCTATTAAATAAGCCTCTAGGCATCAGCTCGAATGCTGCATTGCAAAAAGTACGCTGGTTATATCGTGCGCAAAAAGCTGGACATACTGGTGCACTAGATCCCTTGGCCTCCGGTCTTTTACCGATCTGTCTGGGTGAGGCGACCAAATTTTCGCATTATCTGCTGGATTCAACCAAGCGTTACCAGACCACAGTTTTTCTGGGACATAGCACCACCACAGGTGATGTCGAAGGAGAGATTCTGCTGGAAAAACCAGTCCCTGAACTGAATGAAGAGTTGATTCAGGAGACAATTGCCAAGTTTGTTGGTGAGATCCAGCAAGTGCCACCGATGTATTCGGCTCTGAAAAAAGAAGGTCGTCCGCTGTATGAGTTGGCACGTAAGGGTATTGAAATCGAACGTGAAGCACGTCCAATTACCATTTATGCAATTGAGCTTTTATCTTTTACTGAAAATAGCATTACGCTGGATGTAACTTGTTCCAAAGGCACTTATATCCGGGTACTCGGCGAAGATATTGCCAAAGCACTCGGTACTTATGGTCATTTGACTTATCTGCACCGGATTCAAACCGGTCATTTTGACCTTATTCCAAGCTATACCATTGAATATCTGGAAAGCTTAACTGAGGCAGAACGTGAAGCACTATTACTGCCAGCTTATGCACCAGTACAGTATTTCCCGCAGATTCAGGCACCGGAAGGCCGTGCAGAATATTTTAGTCGGGGTATGGAAAGTAATATCGACCATCCGGCAGAGCCACAGGTGCTGGTTTTTGATGGCGAGAAATGCTTAGGCCTGGCTGAAATCACGGATAAAAAACGTCTGGTACCTAAACGTGTTCTTAATCTCTAGGCGCGTTGAATAACAATGGACATCGAGATTATCCTCAGTCTGGTGCTTTTTGCCTTTATGGCCGGAGCGATTGACGCTGCTGTCGGTGGTGGCGGTCTGATCCAGATCCCGGCGATTATGAGCAGTCTGCCGCAGTTGCAACCTGCCACGGTATTTGGCACTAACAAGCTGGCCTCTATTTTTGGTACAGGCTCGGCAGCCTTTTCCTATCTTAGACAGGTCAAACTGCCATGGGTTTTACTTGGTGTAATTGCGCTGTGCAGCTTTATTAGCTCATTTATTGGAGCAGCCAGTGTCACCTTGATTCCGGTGGATATTCTCAAGCCTTTTGTGCTGATTATGCTGATCGTGATTGCGATTTATACTTTCATGAAAAAGCAGTTTGGTCGGGTACATGTCGAGCAAAAGCTGAATAAAAAGATGCTGATACTGGCAGCACTAGGCAGTCTGGCTATCGGTTTCTATGACGGAATTTTTGGCCCAGGCACGGGCAGTTTCTTTATCTTTTTCTTTATCCGTTATCTGAGCGTGGATTTCTTGCATGCCTCAGCTTTATCGAAAATTGCCAATTTCACTACCAACTTGGCGGCACTGAGTTTCTTTATTCCTACAGGTCATGTGCTGTTTCTAGTCGGTGCCATGATGGCGGCTGCCAATATTTGCGGTTCGCTATTAGGAGTTAAACTGGCCTTCAAATATGGCAGCGGTTTTATCCGGATTCTGTTTCTGATCCTGGTCAGTTTGCTGATTTGCCGTATGGCTTATCAGATGTTTTTAGCCTAAAAATAGATGTAAACTATTCTCAATATTAAAGTTTTTTATACAAATTCGCCTTATAAATATTCCTGACCATTTGCCGGTTTCACTCTATGCTGGAGCAAAGGCATGACAAAAACAGGAGAAAAATTACATGACCACCATTTTTGAAGCATTAAGGGAAAGTCATGAAATCCAGCGTGATCTGGCAGAAAAATTACTGCAAACTTCGGGGGATTCGCCAGAACGTCGTGAGTTGTTCAAGCAGCTGAAGAATGAACTGTTTGCGCATGAAACCGCAGAAGACCGTTACTTTTATATTCCCTTGATGATGACAGATCCCGGCCTGAACATTACCCGTCACGCCTTGGCAGAACATCATGAGATGGATGAAATGATTGAGGAACTGACTGAAACTGAATTTAGTAGCCCAAGCTGGATTGCAATTGCCAAGAAACTGTCAGATAAGGTACATCATCATTTGAAAGAAGAAGAGCATGCTTTCTTCCAGCAGGCCGGAAAAATTCTGGGAGATGAACAAAAACAGGCTTTAGCGGATCAGTACAAAACTGAATATCAGCGTTATAAAGAAATGAAAAAAGACATGCTGGTTAAAAGCTAATATTTAAATTTATTTAAATTCAAATTTTCATGACAAAAAAAGATGGCCAGAGTGCCATCTTTTTTTTATTTATTCAGCTTTCTATTTTCCGGGTTTTATATTGCTGTCGTGCTTCCCGCATGGTCACGCCAACTGAAGCCAGCATAATACAAACCAGTGCGACGGTTTGAAGTAGCGTAATTTTTTCACCCAGCAAAATAAAACCTACCAGTGCCGCCAGAGCTGGAGACAGACTGGAAAGCGTACCATAACTGGTTTTATTCAAGTGCTGAAGCGCTTTTAAATCCAGCGCATAAGGAATGGCTGTTGCCAGCACTGCGATGGTAATGGCCTTGCCCCAATATTGAGTATCAATCAAAGCAGAGGCGTTGTTATATAGTCCGATTGGTAGCAAACACAAGGCTGAAATACTGATGGCAATCGTCAGTGCATGCATGCCGATATTTTGCTGCACCACGCGTTGCCCAAAATAGATATACAGCGCCCAGCAGAGGCCGGCACCTAAGGCACAGGCTGCACCAAACAGGTCAAAGTTACTGCTATTGGCTTCCCCCCATGGCACCATCAGCACAATACCTAAAATTGCCAGTAATACCCAGACATAGTCCTTACGGTTCTGAATCGAAATTAAGGCCAAGCCTAGCGGGCCAATAAATTCCAGTCCGACCGCAATTCCTTGCGGGAGTTTACCCAGCGACATGTAGAACAGGATATTCATCACGCCCAGAGAAGCGCTATAGCAGAGCAGATCCCGCCATTTCAGGAATTGTAAACGTCGGATAACTTTCCAGGAACGGAACATGATACAGACAATAATGGCGGCAAAGCAGAGTCTTAAAATAGTGACAGTGATCGGGTCAAGCACCAGGAAAAGTTGCTTGGCGAAGGATGCACTGATCTGGTATGAAGTCATGGAGAGAACCATGTACAATACAGCAAGAAGTTGGACGTTTGGCATGGGAGAAACTACTTATACCAGAAGGGTATAATCGAGATACAGAAGAAAGCGGAAGTATATCAAACTGGTTAATTTTTGATGAGTAGGGCAGAAGAATATTTTGTGAATACGAAGCAGATTTTGGATCAGTGGATTTAAATTTTTGATTTTATCCCCCACCGAAAAAATTAAATTCAACGTTAATTGTTGATGAGATTGTGGTTACAAATTAATCAATTTTTAATTTGATCTTAATTTTATATTTATTAAAATGGCTTAGACCTCATGATTTGGGTCAACTTTAAAATAACAATGAAAAATAAAACGATCAAAAAATAATAAGGTAGATAATAATGAAATTAAGATTACTCTCTTGTGCTGTCTTGAGCCTTATGCTGACTGCATGTGGTGGCTCTGATTCTGATAATAACGAGCCAGTCGCAGGCCAACCAACCCCAACCAATCCTGGAACCCCGGATAATGGTGATGGAACATCAGATACGATTTCTGAATTCTATACCTATCAGTTCAACCTGCCGAATATTGATGCTTCAGATATGGAGTCGGAAAAGCTTCTATTGGCCAGTCATAAAAATAAAATCACTGACGGCATCTTGTATGCAGATGATAACCGGACTGTTGATACTGAATATGATCTTGATGAAGATATGACCTTCCCAATTTATGTCACAGAAAAAGGCGTATTCCCTGCAGATCGTGCCCGTACAGCATTAGGTTATAAACTGGAAAAAGTACTGGAAAATACTTCTGAACAATTTACCAGTCGTCCCGTCACTATTCCGGAAAATAACATCAGTAATCATCGACACCTGGAGTGGTACGACCTGTCAGGTAAAGCCTTAATTGAACGTACCAATATTGCTGTCGTGAAGATGTATGACGATACCGAGACCAGAGTTTTCTTTAATACTGATACCACGGATGCTGAACGTAAATATTACAATCAATTTGCTACCAATTTTGTCGGTTTACAGAAGGCGCGTACTTTCCCGAACGGATCTAAATGTTTCCGTATTCTGGCGGAACATCCTGAGGAAGAATTTATTGAATTTGATCCGGATATCAAAACTGGCTATCGTACACTGGCTGAATGGCAGACAGGCGAGTCTGTTCAAGAGATGGCGAAAACCATTTTAGATGGCACGATGGCTAACCTGAAATTTAAAAAAGCCGAATATAAAGACGATGCTCAGCAATATTATAAATACTTTGGGGCGATCGAATATCAGGGTGAAATTTATTCCAGTACTTTCTCGGAACATGGAGAGCATATTGATCATGCCGATTATATTGCTCAAGCAAGAAAAGCTGCCTTGGACAATTTAAGGGAAGAGGGTGCAACTCCTCTAATGCTCAAATGGACAGATTACCTGTATGACCATCTTGCTTCGGCATGTGATGGCTATAATGTGACAGCAGCTACAGCATTAAATACAGCTATTAAGGATGCAACGCCACGCTAAAATTAAATAGGTCATTTAAAAAAGGCGCTTGAGCGCCTTTTTTATTTAATACTTTCTTCTTTGTGTCGTCACCGTACAGCCAATCGACGCACTGATAATGGTGGCCAGCGCCAGCCATTGTGTCCACAATAAAGTCTCGCCTAAGAATACAAAACCGGAGAGTGCTGCAACCGCAGGTTCCAGGCTCATCAAGGTGCCAAAACTCAATGCGGTTAAATTACGCAGTGCAATCATTTCCAAAGTAAAGGGTAAGGCACTGGCAAGTGCAGCCAAAATAACAAAATACATGAGGCTGCTTGGCTCAAACACATGAGCAGGCATTCCCGCGAACAGTGCAATCGGCATCAGCACCAGCATGCCGACGAACATGCCCAGACACACGGTATGATTCCCTGATACACCCGAAGGTTTTTGTCCGGCCACGATATACAGTGCCCAGCAGGAACCTGCACCTAAGGCAAACAGGATGCCAATCGGGTCAAGCGGTTGTGCAGCCTGATCAAAGGGAAACAACAGAACCAGCCCCAGAATGGCCAATCCTACCCAGATAAAATCAAATTTCTGCCGGGCATAAAACAGGGCAACACTTAAAGGGCCAATAAATTCAAAAGAGACTGCGATTCCAATCGGCAATCGATCAATTGCCAGATAAAACAGCATATTCATGCCAGCTAATGCCAAGCCATAGCTGATAATGGCTGGCCATCTGACCTGGCGGAAATTGATCTGCCAGACTTTAAAAATGAGCGCCAGAATCAATGCACCCAATAGCAGGCGCATGGCAGAAACGGTAAGGATCGGGAACTGGCCAAACAGATATTTGGCAAAGGAGCCGCTGCTTTGCATGCTGATCATCGCGATCAGCAGAATCAGCGGTGCTTGCACCATGGGTGCAATTTTAAGATTTAGCATGACTAAATTTGTTTCGATTTCTCGAAGAGCGGAAGAGCAGCATCAGCTGAGTAGGCTTAAAAATAAAAACCTTTAAGCAATAAAAAAACCACAGCCCGAAGACTGTGGCTTTTTAAAAACCTGAATTAGAACAATACGCGAACGCGGATTGTACCTTCAAGGTTGTGTAAAGTATCGAGTGCTTCTTGAGATGCAGTTGCGTCTACATCCATCACCAGGTAACCCACATCGCCTTTGGTCATTAAAGTCTGACCAGAGATGTTGATGCCGTGTTCAGCAAACAGGTTGTTGATCTTAGACAGCACACCCGGAATGTTTTTGTGAATATGTAGCAGACGGTGTTTGCCTTCAGTTAATGGAAGCGCGATTTCTGGGAAGTTCACCGCAGAAAGCGTCATACCTTTATCTGAATAAGCTACAAATTTCTCAGCAACTTCCAGACCGATGTTCGCCTGAGCTTCCATGGTAGAACCGCCCACGTGTGGAGTCAGGATTACATTTGGAATGTTACGTAGTGGAGAAACAAATTCTTCGCCATTTGCTTTAGGCTCTTTCGGGAATACGTCAACCGCAGCACCCGCAAGGTGGCCAGATTTCAACGCTTCAGCCAGATCTTCGATCACAACACATGTACCACGTGCCGCATTGATGAAGATTGAGCCTTCTTTCATTTGCGCGAATTGTTCTTTAGTCATGAAGTTACGTGTAGACGGAACATCAGGAACGTGAATAGAAACAACATCAGCATTTGCAAGAAGTTCGCCCATTGTGCCGACCTGACGTGCATTACCGAGTGGTAATTTAGTCACTGTGTCGAAATAGATCACTTTCATACCCAGGCTTTCAGCAAGAACAGAAAGTTGTGAACCAATTGAACCGTAACCAACGATACCTAAAGTCTTACCACGAGTTTCGAACGAACCTACAGCAGATTTGTTCCAGCCGCCTGCATGTGTATCTGTAGATTTTTCAGGTACACGGCGAAGCAGAAGAATCGCTTCAGCAAGTACAAGTTCAGCAACCGAACGTGTATTTGAATATGGTGCGTTGAATACCGGAATACCGCGACGCATTGCCGCATCCAGGTTCACCTGGTTGGTACCGATACAAAAACAACCTACCGCGATCAGTTTGTTCGCAGCTTCAAACACTTCTTCAGTGAGCTGAGTACGGGAACGGATACCAATGAAGTGTGCATCTTTAATCGCTTCTTTCAGTGCTTCACCCTCAAGCGCTGTTTTGCGATAGTCGATATTGGTATATCCAGCTGCATTCAATGTGTCGATTGCGTTCTGGTGAACGCCTTCTAACAATAGAAAACGGATTTTATCTTTAGGTAGAGATAGATGTTGGCTCATTACGGCTCCGCTACAAAGGCCAAATTTAGTCGCCGTATAATAGCACAGGAATGGGGCGGTTATACATTTCCTTGATGACTACAATATCAGCTATTTTTGCAAGTGATAGTAGTGAAAATGATAGAACTGGTTGAATTAAACTATCATTTTCAAAGGTATATTGTCAAAATTGTCATTTTTTAAGGGAAAGCCCTAAAAATAGCTTATAATATTGCGCCATGCTGTTTAAGCTGCCAGTTTTGGTGCTTTAATCATCATGTTTCGCCTGCTTTGTATACAGGTTTTAATGCCTGAAAAATATACAAATAAACTGGCGAGGTCTCTCTTGTTTAATTCATGCTAGGTCTGCAAACGATGAATGCTCCAGTCGCTTTAACCCCAGAGTTATTGACCCAATTGACTGCAATTGTGGGTGAAAACCGTATTAAAACTGATGCGGACAGCCTCCAGAATTGGGGTCGTGATCATACCAAACACTTTGATCCAAACCCATCGGTCATCGTTTTCCCATCTTCGACTGAACAGGTTCAAGCAATTGTGAAGCTTGCCAATCAGTTCAATGTTGCAGTGACTCCATCAGGTGGTCGTACTGGTCTTTCTGCAGGTGCTGTCGCTGCGAATGGCGAGATTGTGGTAAGCATGGACAAGATGAACCAGATTCTGGAATTCTTCCCGGCAGACCGTATGGTGCGCGTACAGGCAGGTGTGGTGACTGAACAGCTGCAAAACTATGCTGAAGAGCAGGGCATGTACTATCCGGTTGATTTTGCCTCTTCTGGTTCAAGCCAGATCGGCGGGAACATCGGCACCAATGCCGGCGGGATTAAAGTGATCAAATACGGCATGACCCGTAACTGGGTGCTTGGCCTGACTGTGGTGACTGGTAAAGGTGATGTACTGCGTCTAAACAAAGGCATGATTAAGAACGCAACGGGTTATGCACTACAACACCTGTTCATCGGTGGTGAAGGTACTTTAGGTTTAGTCACTGAAGCAGAAATCAAGCTGGAACGTCAGCCACAAGACCTGCAAGTGCTGGTACTGGGTGTACCTGATTTTGATGCGATCATGCCAGTATTACATGCCTTCCAGGCAAAAATCGACCTGACTGCATTTGAGTTCTTCGGTGAGCTGGCGATGCAAAAAGTATTGGCCAATGGTCACGTACAGCGTCCATTTGAAACTGAATGTCCCTTCTATGTATTGCTTGAGTTTGAAGCGCCGTTTGAGCCGATTATGGACAAGGCGATGGAAATCTTCGAGCACTGTATGGAACAGGGTTGGGTGCTGGATGGCGTGATGAGCCAAAGTCTTGAGCAAGTACACAGCTTATGGCGTCTGCGTGAAGACATTTCTGAGTCGATTGCTCCATTTATTCCATACAAAAATGACATCTCTGTACTGATCACTCACGTACCGGCATTCATTAAAGAAATCGATGCGATCGTGAATGAAAACTACCCAGATTTCGAAATCTGCTGGTTCGGTCATATCGGTGACGGTAACCTGCACTTGAATATCCTGAAACCGGCTGACCTGACCAAAGATGAATTCTTTGCGAAATGCCAAGTCGTGAACAAGTACGTATTTGATACTGTGAAAAAATATGACGGTTCAATTTCTGCGGAACATGGTGTGGGTATGACCAAGAAACCTTATCTTGAATACACCCGTTCAGCTGAAGAAATCGAATACATGAAAGCCTTGAAAAAAGTGTTCGATCCAAATGGCATCATGAACCCAGGCAAACTATTCGATCTTTAATCAGAATAGATTTACAAAAGCGCATCGAAAGGTGCGCTTTTTTTATTGCTCTGTAACTGGACTTACAGAGTCTAAATAGCGTTAAGCTGAAAAGCCCGGCATGATAATTTCTGCATAATAAAGATAATCTGGGTTAAACAATATGTTACGGTTATTGGCGGTTACAATTTTAGGTCTGGGTGTGATGACATCAGGTTGTACAACTACCCAGAAAGTGATTGCAAAAGTGCAGTCTTCTTCAGATACACCTTTGGATCAGGTGCTTAAAATGAGGCCTGACCTGCGTGAAGAACTGGCAACAGTCGAGATTCGTCAGTTCTTTAATCGTGTTGAGTCACCGACAGTTGGACAGGTGAAAGTAACTGAAACAGGTCTGATGGATGATTCGGTGAGATCGATTCAGACCATTTATCATTTTAGGAAAGAAGATAAAAACTGGAAAATGCACAATACGGAAAAGCTCTATCAGTGTGTACGAGGTTCAAATACCAAAACTTTCCAGAAAGCAGCATGTCCATAATAATGTTTGATCTTTAAACAAAACTTCGTTAAAAGCGTATCTTCAGGATGCGCTTTTTTGCTTTTTGGGGCGATATGAAAAACGATATTAATATAGAAACTGTGCTTAGTAATATAAGTTATGAACTACAAAAATTATTTGATTCTGCCCCATACAATACTTTTGATTACTTAGATTTAGTACAGCTTCTTATTCTCTATAGATTTGAGGAGTTTTCTAAACGGCTAGAACAGCATACCGATTTATTAGAGTCTTTACTAACTAGATTAAAATACGCGAATCCTCATTTCAATTTAGATGAAGTCTTTGAAGCAGAAAGAACTGCAAGAAAAGTATTAGGGGTATTTGATAGCCAGTATAAATTCGCTGATACTGATGAATTAGATTTCCCTTTAAATATAGATAAAGATAATTTAGAAAGAAGCTATAGAAAAATAAACAGACAACTATTTGATATACATAAAGAACAATTAAGAATTTCTTTTAATAATGAAGATGTTTTGAAATTACAGAGTGAAGCTAATCAATTAGTTGAAGAGTTAAGAGTAAAGAAGTATTTATTAAATCAGGATATAGACGATAAAAATAATAGCTTAATTAAAAAATTATATGATGAAATTCATGAGGAAGAAGTTTCGATAGCAAACAAATATAGAAATTGGGCTTTAGGTATTTTTGCAAGGCTCTAGACTAGCAAAATGATTATGTTAGTCTAGAATCATGATAGAAAACAGTAAATTAAGTCACTACAAGATTAAAAAAATTATTCAATGCTTTTGTGTTGATATTCCTGCTTCCAAAACAGCCTTATTACTCAATTTAAATCGTAATACGATTAACTATTGGTACATGCTTTTTAGCTTAACTACACCTGCTTGGTACTTAGCTCGTGAATCTTCTAAACATCGTAAAGTGGCATATAAAGCCAGAATGTTGGGAACTGAACTCGCTTCTTTCCCACTTTATGCCCGTGAATTTAAAGATGAGGATCGTTTAGAACTTCGGAAACATTTAGCAGATCGTTTCTTTGGACAGGAACTTTATAACGATTCGAAAGCTGATTCAAATTCTGATAATTCGTTGGAACAAGTCAAATTACTGACAGAGGCAAATAAAGTTTTAGCTGAATCTTTTAAAATGAAGAAATCGGTTGAGAACAGTTAAAGTTCAAAATACTTTAAATCCGATCTCTGCTAAAATTATTCTTCTCTATTTTAGATAAAGTTCGGTCTGCTATTAATGGGCAGACTGGCAATAACAACTCCCATGCAAAACGCCCAAACCCACAAACTGACCCGTGCCACACTGATGTTTCCTCTGGCACTGGTGCTGTTTGAATTCTCCGTCTATATCTGTAATGACCTGATCCAGCCGGCCATGTTGGCCATTACCCGTGATTTTGGCGTAAGCAGTTCCTGGGCACCATCTTCTATGTCCTTTTTCCTGTTAGGTGGGGCATTTGTTGCCGCAATTTTAGGACCCTTATCAGACCGATTAGGCCGTAAAAAAGTCCTGCTCGGTGGCGTAGCTTTTTTTGTAATCTGCTGTCTGGCGATTTTACTCACACCGAATATTCAAAGCTTTCTGTTCCTGCGCTTTTTACAAGGTTTTGGCTTGTCCTTTATTGCTGCTGTGGGTTATGCCGCGATTCAGGAAAGTTTTGAAGAACGCGATGCCATTAAAGTCATGGCACTTATGGCCAATGTCTCCTTGCTGGCACCACTTTTAGGGCCAGTAGTCGGTGCCTTTATGATTGACCATGTCTCATGGCACTGGGGTTTTATCGGCATTGCCTGTCTGGCATTTCTGAGCTGGTTTGGACTAAAAGCGAAGATGCCGAATCCGAATATCAGTATTCCCAAACAGCCACTCAGCTATATTATCGATGACTTTAAACAGGTCCTGAAAAATAAGCGTTTTGTGATTATGACCATGGCATTGCCACTGGTGAGCTTGCCATTGATGTTATGGATTGCCTTATCTCCCGTGATTCTGGTTGAAGAACTAGGCTTGAGCAGCATGCAATATGGCCTGGCTCAGTTTCCGGTATTGGGTGGCCTGATTCTGGGCAATATCATTCTGCTAAAAATTATCGACAAGATGCCGCTCGGTAAAACAGTGATGCTGGGTGTGCCATTGATGTTGTTTGGAACCATTTTGCTTTTAGTGGGAATGCTGATTTCGGATTATTTTCTGCATTGCCTGATTATCGGTACGACTTGTATCAGTCTGGGAGAGGGGATCAGCTTTTCGGTATTGTACCGTTTTGCCCTAATGTCTTCTGAAGTGTCTAAAGGCACGGTTGCGGCAACAGTATCCATCTTGATGATGCTGAGTTTCTTTATCGTGATTGAAGTGGTCAGAATTGCTTATGAAGCTTTTGATCTTTGGGCTTATTGCGGTGCCTCGTTTATTTTAATTGCGCTGTGGTTTAGCTTGCCACGTATGCAGCTGAAACAGGTGATGTTGGAAAGAAAAGGGCGAGGGGAGTTTTAAAAGAATTCCTTTCTCTTAAATATTTAATCGAATGAAGCTATTTACTTTATTTGCCTCAAATAAAAGTATTGAATGTTCTCTCTCCCTATGGGAGAGAGAGGGAAATATTAATAAAATAACCTTACCTTTGCGCAGCAGTGCTACTTGTATCTTGATTGATATAGTGATTAGAATCCAAAAGTTAAGCTTCAGCCGGCTGCTCCAACTTCTTTAATTTCATATCAAAGATAAATGGTCCAAACGGCAGAATCGACGCGATCAAGCCCAGAATAAACATACTCAGAGACCATTTCTGTTTTTCGCAGACCGCAAATAACACCACAAGAAAAAGCACGAAAAGAACGCCGTGACCCATGCCGATATATTTTACCAGAATCGGGTTATCCATCATGTACTTGACCGGCATGGCAATAAATAACAGCAGCAGAAATGAAATACCTTCAAGCAATCCAACCAGACGCAAAGTTTTAATATTCACGCGCGCTCACTCTTCTATGTTCTATTCAATCAGGCTTGAGTGTACCCAATCTACCAATTTAAGCAAAATGAAATTTATAGGATAAAATTAATTATTTTAAATACTTATATCCTAGTGCTCCGCTTGGTTATTTGATTTCAACAGCTAGTAATTGCTGTCTTAGAGACAATAATTCAGGCAAGGTTTCCAGTAACAGACTGATCTGTTTAAGCACCAGCAGCAGGTGGGTAGAAATATGTTCCTGCTGACTCAGTTGCCGGATTTCTGCCAATTGGCCTTGAATGTCCTGCTGCGGTACATTTTCAGGATTTGATAGGGCAGAGGTTAAAGTCTGCTGGCAGGCAGAGAGCAGTTGCAGAATTTGCGGATCAGATACCTGTTCACGATGGCTACCCAATGCGGAAATATAACTGAGCTGACTGTGACTATAAACTAGATAACGAAAGGCATTGCGAATCAGCACCGGATCTGGATTTGGTTCGGTACTCAGACTGGAAATCATATTGGAAAGGTCAATCTGGGCATTGTGGGCCAAACGACGTGCTGTCCGATAAGCAATGCTGTTATTTTTGCCATGCTGATATTGCTCCAGAATAGCCAGTAAATAGTTCAGCGTCGCTTGGGAAGATTTTTTGATATTGCTGGAAATATTACGGAAATTCCAGTCTGGCCAGATGCAGCTGACCGCCAGCCAGGCGATCAGACAGCCAATTAGGGTATCGATAATTCTCGGCAGAATGACAGCATAGCCTGCGCCTTTCAGATTAAAAATCAGCAGTACCACCAAGGTTGCCATCAATGTGGCCATAGCATATTTCTTGGAGCGCAAATAGAAAAAGCCGACACCAAAAATCACCGTAAGCAGCAACTGGCCTTCAATACTTGGTACAAAATACAGGATTGGAATTCCCAGAACGACCCCAAGTAGAGTACCTAAAGTCCGCAGTTTTAAACGGCTTTTGGTAGCGAAATAACTGATCTGGCATACAAACAGACTGGTCAGCAATATCCAGTAGCCATTTTTGGCAAAGGGCAATAGAGAAATTGCATAGCCGACCAGAAAGACCAAAGCGATCCGCACCGCATGACGAAACAGCGCCGATTGCGGTCCCAAATGGGGTTTTAATTTCAGCCAGAAATCCGCAGGTCCACGCAGATCATCATCAAACAGGCTGGAATCATCAAAATACTTTGGATAATCTGGACGGTAAATGGCTTGTCCATCCTGCAAATGTTGCAGCTGTTCATGCACACTCAGCAGATTGCTCAGAATGAGCTGTAAGTTTTTTACCTCAATATTCTGTGGATGCTGGGCAATCCAGTCCTGCATAGAGGCTTCTAATGCTTTGAGTGCCAGTTGATGCTGTTCAGGAAGTTGATAAGTTTCATTACGCAATACGCAAGCAGCCAACTGCTGGCAGGCAAGCGCCTGCAAGTGAATATTTTTCTGAATGCGAAAAATCAGATCGGTACGGCTAAAATGCTGGTGAATCTGCTCGTAATGCAGATAGTTAGCAGTTGCCTGCTCATGAATATCCTGAGTCAGAAAATAAAGATTCAGCCAGTAAATAGTTTTATGATTTGGGCGCGAGGCTTTGAGTCGGGTCAGTAAAGAATCTTTGGTGCGGTTAAAGCTTTCAATGACTTGGGTATTTTTTAAGGAAAGTTCATAAAGCAGCGGTTCGACATTATTCTGATTATCGGGATCAAATAATTTGGCTTTGGTCGATAGCAGTTCGGCCATCTGTTGCAGGTTGATGGACAGATTTTCCTGAACCTGTAAAGTTGGACGAATCAGATAAAATAGGATAGAAGTCAGGCCATACCACAGCACACCAACTACAAAATAAAGCGGCTGTTCGTACCAGTGCGCATATTCTCCCAAGCCAAACATAGTGTAAATGGACAGCAATACAGTGCCAAAAGAAATGGTGGCATAACGCTGTCCTAAAGCCCCCATCAAGATAAATACGGCACTAGAAAGTGATAGCCAGAGTGCAAACCAGACTTTATAGGGATGCAGAAATTCCAGCATGCTACTGACTGCAAAAAACAGCAGCATGACCAGCCCCAGATTGCGTAGCCTTAAACTTAAACGGTCATCAAAATCGGTCAGGGCAGTAGCAATTGCCCCTAAAGTAACCGGAACAATCAAAGTCTCATAGCCGAGAAGTTTTAGACCAAAAGTCGTTCCTGAAAGCACAATAAACATCTGCAAACAGTAAGTCATCAAGGCACTGGACTGAAAAGGCAACAGGGCTTTTTTAAGTATGTGCTGAAGAGGATGCAATATGGAATCTGAGCTATTCATAAGAATATGATCCGTGGTATTTGACTGCCGGTTTTGAATGCAATTTAAGCGCCAATTTCAAAAGAAATATCTACTAAAAAACGGGCAAGAAGCCCGTTTTTGAATGCTAATAATCTGTAATAAATCAGATTACGCCACATGCAATACGTTCACCGCCACCGCCTAATGGCTGCGGTTCATCTGAATAGTTATCACCGCCTGCATGGACCATGATGGCACGACCCTGAACATCTGCCAGTTTCAGGCGTGGCGCAAGCAGAGTCACACGTGCTGTACCATCAGTGTTTACTTTAAGGGCTGGTAAGTCACCCAGATGACCCGTCATGGGTGTGCCATGATGAGGTGCCTGATTCGGGTTGTAGTGACTGCCGGCAGCAAGTGCAGCACCTGGTTTGCCATCTTTTTCACCCGGTGCACATGAACCATTTTCATGAATGTGGAAACCACGCTCACCCGCAGGAAGCTGTTTCAGGTTAGTACGAATCACCAGGCCCGCCGGGCTGTCACTCAATAATACGGTACCAATCGATTCACCGACGCCCTGTGCAGAGACTGCATTCAGGGTCACGGTTTTAACATTTTCAGTCGAAGTAGAGGTTGAAGCGCAACCGGTAAAAAGTGCGGCACTGACTGCGCACAAAGCTGTAAGTTTAAACAATGAAGACATAATTATCACACCTTGATCTTTATTCTGCTTTTCGGAATCTATTGAAACAGAGCAAGACCAAAAGCACTATGGAAAATCGGTACTTAAATGTTTTAATTTGTTTAAGCCAGTCAGTCTGGTGATTTCGGTGTCTTGTTGCGGCGCAGACGGAATTTTTTCTTCGGTTCAACCTCATGCGCCATAGTGGCTTTAGGCATCATCAAAGGTTCATTCAAGTTGCTTTCATGCAGCCATTCACGCCAGATGGCCAGTAGTACGGCTAGAATCACCGGTCCAATAAAAACACCGACCAGACCGAAACTGGCAATGCCACCTAAGACACCAAACATGATCAGCAGGAATGGAATTTGTGTTGCACCTGAAATGACCAGTGGACGAATCACATTATCTGCCGTACTCACAATACAGACACCCCAGATCATGACTCCTACGGCTTCAATGGTTTGACCTTGCGAGAACAGCCATAGCGAAACTGCACCATAAGCAACAGGAGGGCCAAAAGGAATTAAAGCAAAGATAAAGGTGATAATGGTCAGTACCATTGGGTTCGGTACGCCAGCCACAAAGTAGCTGATACCTGCCAGTAAAGACTGGGCAATCGCCGTTAAACCTACGCCATAGACCACCGCACGTGTAGTATCCGAAATTGTAGCCAGATAATGATGAATACGTGGACCGACTACCATTTCAAAGGCTTTACGCACCTGATTCAGAATGGTATGGCCATCACGATAAAAGAAGAATAACGACAGCACGGCAAAACACAGCTTGAAGACATTTTTACTGATTTCATTCAGCACAACTTTACCGTAATTCAGATGACCCTGAATCCAGACTGAAATGGTTTGTGCAATGCTATTTGGATCGGCATTAATCTCATTCAGGGTGCGGGTAATTTCCTTACCTACAAGTGGCAGGCCGCGAATAAAATCTGGAACGCTGAGATGACCTGAGAATACCTGTTTCTGCAATTCAAAATACAGGTTCCGGCCTTCGTGTTGCAGCATAAAAATGGCAAAGATAAAAGGCAAACCAAATACCAGAATTACACCCAGAATCATTATAGTCGCGCTCAGCGTCGGCCGATTGCCACTCATTCTTAAGATCGACTGATACAGCGGCCAAGTCATGTACGCAATAATGGCTGCCCAAACTACAGGAATGATGAAATACTTGAGTATGTGAAAACTCAAAAAAATCAGAATGAAAAATAGTCCAAATAATAAGACTTTTTGTAGTGTAGGCGCGTACTGTTGCACTGAATTTAGAAGCTCATTTTTTTAGGTCGTGTCAGGCATATTAACTGAAAAAAAAGCGATCGAAAACGATAGTGCAGGAAGTAGTACGATTATTTTCCTTAGAATAAAAAGAAGAGGCTAAAAATAACAGAACTAGAACCATTGGCTTGGATCGTCAATAATGGCATTCAATAAAGGTTGCCATTGATCCTGTAATTCCCGGTACATCTTCTGCTGTTTATCAAAAATAGACAGGCCTTGCATGGCCAGTCGGCTATAGGGTGCACGTTCAGAAATCCAGGTAACCGGTTGCTGATCAATTTTATTAAAGAATTGCTGAATGTCCTGATTACTGGCTGCATTAGGTTTGGTGCGGTTAGCGAGGAGCAGAATTTCAACCTTGCCTTTACGGATACGTTTAATATCCTGCAAATGTTTGAGAAAACGGCGCGTAGAATCAATATCAAAAAAAGAAGGCTGCAGCGGGATAATGATGGCATCCGCTTCACTAATTAGCTGTTCGGCATGATCTTCAGTCAGCGCTCCGGGTGCATCGATAATCAGATATTCCAGATTTTTAGGCGCATCCCCAATCGATTTGGCATTTCGCCAGTCCAGACTCTGAATCGGTGCGGCATCTTTTGGGCGATGTTTCAGCCATTGCAAGGTCGATTTCTGGCTGTCCGCATCAGCCAGAGCAACTTTATAACCCTTTTGTGCCAGGGCAGCTGCCAGGCTAATCGCAGTAATGGTTTTACCACAGCCACCTTTCTGATTTGCAATTAAAATAGTTTTCATGACCCGGGATGATTTAATTCTGCTCCCGCCTAGCATATCATTCTTTGCAGGCTTACTGGATGGCAGACCCTTTCAACTTCAGTCGAAGGTAGGCAGCAAAATAAAGCAGATTAGGAAGATTGAATGTCCATTGGAATGGCTATGCTGATTGGTGCCTGTATTGGAGTGGTTTTAACTACCCTGATTCTGGGCCAGACGCGAAATGGTCGAATTAAAGCAGAATATGAACAATATATTGCCGAGCTGGAGCTGGAACATCAGCAAGCTTTAGTCGCTGCACAAAAACGCAGTGTAAATACCAGTCGCGCGGTACTCAAAGGCAAAATGGCCGAGCAGTTGGCACCGATCATGCCAGAGTTTCAATATCTACCTAGTGATGCCAAATTTTTAGGCGATCCGGTGGATTATGTAGTCTTTGATGGTTATACCGATTTTCGTGATGGTGAAGGACTGGCAGAAGATATTGAAGTGGTTTTGATTGATATTAAAAGTGGTGGTGCACGTCTGACCAAAGGCCAGATGGCAATTGCTCAAGCCATTCAGGAAGGGCGGGTACGTTTTGAGACCATCCGGATTGATTTTGAAGACTGAAGGACAGCAAGCTTCAACGCTACACTATGGATAAACTGATTATTGCCGCAGCACTGTTTGCGCTTGGACTATGGATCTGGTCGGAATACTTTCGGGCGATTCCGAATCTGGAGCAGGCCGGGGTACTCAAGAATTTTCAGGTAGAATCGATTGAGCCGCATCAGGCAGAATATCGTGTACTGGCTAAACAGTATTATGGGCCTGAGCGCCGTACCATTCATCCAGCCAGTCCGGTGGTGGGAAGTTTTAATGATCTGGCCTATGTCAGTAATATTGATCTGTTACTAGCAGTACCGGAAGTATCCAGTGCTGTATTTAAACCATTCAAGCTTGAGCAGGACAGGCGTTGTTTTAATATGACCGCTACAGACGCACAAGCCAATCCTGCGAACATTCAACCTCATTTGCTGAACCTGAGTGTGATTGCCGCCAGCGAAGCTGTTGCCAATAAGGTTCGCCGTTTAAAAGCAGATCAGCGGATCTGGCTGCAAGGGGACTGGGTACAGGTCAAATTAGCGACCAGCCAGCAAGAATTTCAGGTTGGAAAAAGCAATCCAAAATCAGCCCAATGCCGCCTGTTTAGAATAACTGATTTAAAAGTGCTGGATTAAAGCGGTTTATGCGCTCTAGCTAACAGCATACGCTGGCCAATCTTTGGAATACCTTCGGCATCGATATAATGAACTTCATCCAGTTCAAACCCAGCCTCTAAAAGAGCGGTTTCAATATCCCGGTTAAGATGACAGCCATCTGCCACTTTCTTCTGAATCGGGGTGAGTAAATGCTGTAAGCGCTGAATGTTGAGATGCTCTCGGTTTAATACATGCTCAACCAGATGAAAATGGCCGCCTGGCTTCAGAACCCAGTAAATTTCATGCAGACTTTGGTGCAGATCTGGAATACTACATAAGGTCCAGGTTGATACGATATTTTCCAAACTATTCTCTGCAAAAGGCAGGGCTTCTGCACGGGCCTGAATCTGTTCGACCGCAAAAGGGCTTTGACTGATACGCTGCTGAGCCAGTTTAAAAATGTCCGGGTTAGGTTCCAGCGCATAGACTTTATCGACGGCCTGATAAAAAGGCAGATTTAATCCTGTACCGAAGCCAATTTCCAGGACTTCACCTGTAATAGGCAATAATAATTCGCGGCGTAAATCCATCAGGGATGGGGTCTGCATGACCTGATTTAGCAAATGTGGAAAAATATGTTGTTGATAGAATTTATACAGCATGGTCGCATTCAAATTATTTTTAGACAGGCTTAGATTAACCGAAAATAATCAGATTAGCTAAAGCCCTCCGCTCACCAAAATTGATCAACTTGTTACTAATTTCAACTATTTATTCATTAAAAAAATCGTACTATCAAGCAAGATATTCTTGAAAAGATTTGATGGAATAAAGACAGAATTATGTTCAAACATCTTCGATACTATGCTTTGGCGGCCAGTCTTTTACTACCGCTTTATGGTCACACTTCTGTAGACCATAATGTTGCCAAAGGACTGCCACCGATGGCTAAAGACCAATCTATTTCAGTCTTGCAGCCGTTTAAAGGTGATTTCCGCATTCTGGGATCAAAAATTTATACCGACGATGAGCAGGCCAAGTTCTCTCCGATCGATTATGCGGTGAGTTGGGGGCTGTTTGCACAACCTGAAATTGCCCGGCACATTACAGTCAACCAGTATAACCGTTACCTGAACTGGAAAATGGATCGCGTGCCAGTGCCTATTGAACAGGCTAAACAGATGGTATCCAATATGCACATCATCCCTGCCAATCCACAAATTGCCAAAGCAATTAAACAGGTAAAACGGGGTGACCTGGTGCGTTTGCAAGGGGAACTGGTGGAAGTACGTGATAAAGACCTCGTCTGGAAATCCTCTTTAACTCCAACCGATACCGGTGATGGCGCTTGTGAAGTGTTTCGGGTCAGCTCAATCAAGTGGATTGAGAAAGTGGGTAAAGGTTAAAACTGGAAAACTTATGGCTTTCTGAAAGGGTCGCTTGGAGTGCTTCAGGGTGACCAGGCTTTATTGATATTTAATTTATTTTTAGCCTTATAGTTTTTCATTTTTAAAGTGAACTACTTCTTCCAAAAAATAATTTTAATCTTAAATATGAATGTCATCTTGTTCTGTTATTTTGATATAAAAAACCGCCAGAAATAGGCGGTTTTTTATTTTAAAGACATGCTTATTTGGCAACCAGTGCTTCACTTTCAAAGGCAATGCCATCCCAGCCATTTTGCATGAACTGGCGGATATTCTGGTGATCCGTTGCTTCTGGCGTGGCCAGTACAGCCGCATAGTGTTCTGCAAACAGGCTCAAGGTTTGTACCTGATCTAGGCCATTCAGTTGGGCAAATGAAAATACTTTGGCACTGCCTTGGTTTTCAGTGGCAGCATTAGCCTGTTGACCATTTTTAAAAGCAGTTGGTGTATGAGCATAGCGCGCATCGATATATGCAATTACATCTGCAAATTTAGCTTCGCCCGCAGCCAATTGAACCAGTAATTCCTGAGCCATGTGGATTCCCTCTAGACTTAAATCAATTTGAATGGCGTCGAATATACCAATTTTTTGGCAAAGATCCATGTTCATTCTGCAATTTTAGGTGCATGATGTTATTCATTATTCTCGTCCCACATGGTGGCTGAGAAAAGGTTTAAGATCGAATAAAGACGGAGTAGACATGAACTGGCTTTTGGTGGCAATGGGCGGCGCGATCGGGGCAACACTGCGTTATGGAGCAGGAATGTTGATTGCCAAGCCACAGATGCTATTTCCGTGGCCGACCTGGTGGACCAATATTATAGGCTGTCTGTTTGCCGGGATTTTCTTTGCCCTTAGCCAGAAATACAGTTTCCTGCAAACTGAAGCACGGCTATTTTTGATGGTAGGCATCTTGGGCGGCTTTACGACTTTTTCCAGTTTTGGCCTAGAAACTTTTCAGCTGCTTAAGCAGGGTGCAGTCACGATTGCCCTCAGTTATGTGATCTCTAGTGTGATTGTCGGAGTATTGATGCTGGGTGTGGGCTTCTATTTAACTCAGCTGGCTTTAGCGCAGGCATAAAAAAGTCAGGAAATTGGAGGTAATTTCCTGACATAAACCGCGATTTAAATTGAGAGTAAAAATCGGAGGTTTTAAGTTTAACCACGTTTAAAACGGGCAAAACGTTTGTTAAAGCTCGCTACGCGACCTTCATTACTGGTTTGACGTTGCTCACCGGTATAAAACGGATGTGAAGCACTCGAAATATCCAGGGTGACATAAGGATAGGTCTTACCTTCATATTCCTTGGTCTGGCTAGAAGTCATGGTGCTGCCAATCACGAAGTAGGCATCAGCATTGGTGTCATGAAATAAAACTTCTCGATATTCGGGATGAATGTCTGGACGCATCGTAATATTCCTCTTGTAATTTAAGAGTAATGTTATAATGTAACATTTGATATTTCAAGTGAAGTAGGGTTACAGCTTGTAAGCTTATTACTTCAACTTAACTGCGACTTGGCACGATTTCTTCAAATACATCACTCAAATCATCATGTACTTTCAAATGAATCAAGTTCCAGTATTGTCCGGAAATAGTACGGTTCACCATCAGGGTATCTGGCGACGGTTTGAATACATCCCAATATTTCAGAGAAGGTTTGAGCAATTCCATTCCATCATGATGTGCTGAGTTTTTAGCAAAATCATAATTAGTGGTTAAAGGACGCATCAGCACTTCTAGCCATTGTTCATACAGATCGGCCGGGAATTTTCCGGTTTCTGTCAGGGTATGCAAGGCATCCAGTTGCTGTTCAATGGTCGAAATATCCTTGTCACGGGCTGCATGGATCAACTCTTTGAAATGAGTAATGATCTCGGTAGAAAGCGTTTTAACACCGCCGTAATCGTAAATAATCACCGAGCCATCTTCACGGAAGGCAAAGTTCCCTGGATGCGGATCACAATGGAAACGTTTCAGATAGAAAATTTCCTGACCAATCGCACGGAATAAACGGCGGCCTAGGGCATTACGGGTTTCTAGCGGCCATTGGCTGGCTGTTTCCATACTTTCACCCTGTTCCAAGCTTAGGGTCAGAATATGGCGGGAAGAATATTCACTAAATACTTTCGGAATCACAATTTGGTGATCGAGCGATTCATGAAAGGCACGTGCCACTTCCAGATTCTGAGCTTCAATTTCATAATTGAGTTCATTGTCCAGACTATGCTGGATTTCCTTGAATAGCTGATCCTGCAATTTGCGGTCAATTTTTAGTACACCCATCAAACGCAAGGCCAGACGAACCTGTTTCAGGTCACTTTCACAGGCTTCTTCCACTCCCGGATATTGCACCTTGACCACAACCTGCTGGCCATCGGGTAGCGTCGCTTTATGTACCTGTCCGATTGAGGCTGCAGCAAAAGGCTGCTCATCAAACTGCTGGAATAGGTCCTGCAAAGATTTTCCCAATTCTTTTTCGACCTGAGACTGAATCTCTTTAAATGGCATCGGTGGAGCCTGACGCTGCAATTTGGAGATGGCTCGAGCAACTTCAGGCGGGAAAATATCTTTATATTGTGAGGCAATCTGGCCGACTTTCATCACCGCACCTTTCATTTCCCCCAAGGTATCAGCAATCTGTACTCCAATATCCTGAAATAATTTACTGCGTGCAGCATTTTTCTGCTCTTCATCCGCAGTTAAATTTTTAATCGAATTGGATAGGGTTTTACTTGCAATACTTGCGGTCATTCCAGCCAATTTCATAAAGCGGCGACCAGGCGTTCGAGCCGTTTTTGCCATGCGAGATTCCTCAAAATCACCATTTTTATGGGTGTATTTGATCATAGGTGACAAACTATAAATTGCCTATATTTAATTGTAGATGTTATGTTGCAAAGCTTCTCAAAGTATTCATATTTGCTTGATATTGTTCATTTGATTTATGCAATTTTTAAACCAACTCGGCGTATGTACGGCAGTTTTTAAATCAATTATTTAATTATTCTGGAGAGAGCAAAGCATGATTTTTCAGTGCCTTTCCATGATGAAAGTCTTAAAATAATCGCATCTCAAGATCAAGAAATTTCAATGAAAGTCTATCGATATTTTACTGGTAAAGATGATGTGAATTTTTGTGCCCGTGTGACCAAGGCACTCAATGAAGGCTATGAACTTTATGGTGCACCGACCATGACCTTTAATGGAACAGATGTCATTGTCGGGCAAGTGGTGATTAAGGAAGTGGCGGATGAGTCGGAAATTCCACAGGGATTAAAAGATGCATTAAATCAGTAATTCAATGCATCTTTTTAAATAATAAGAGAATTAGGCACGCTGGCTTAAACGTTTGTTATTGCCATAAAGTCGTGCCAGCAATAAAACACAGGCCACGCTTAGACCGACAATCAGTCCGACCCAGACGCCTGCCGCACCCATATCTCCAAAACGGGATAGATAAACCCCTACAGGAAAGGCAATCACCCAATAGGCAATCATGGTGATCCACATGGGACCTTTGGTATCCTGCATGCCGCGTAAGCAACCTGCAGCACTGATCTGCCAGGCATCCATCAGCTGATAGGCCACAGCAAAGAGCACCAGATAAAGCGCAATCTGGGTCACCATAGGATCAGAGGTATAAAGCGCTACGATTTCACTACGGAACACCCAGAGTAATAACATGATGAGCAGAGCCAAAATCGTCGCGGTCATCAGACCTAAGCCTTGCACTCTACGCATGGCATCCCAGTTCTGTTCACCATAATAAGTTCCCACCCGAATGGTTAGTGCAATGGCGAGAGACATCGGAATCATGAACAGCTGTGAGGTAACAGAAATAGCAATCTGGTGAGCGGCCACAATGGTTTCACCCAATGGGCTCAAGACTATCGCTGCGGTACTAAAAATACTCACTTCAAAGAAAATTGCCAGTCCGATCGGAAAGCCCAGCTTTAAAATCCGTTTCAGCCAATATCCGTTCAGCTTTTCCCAGTGACTAAATGGCTGACTACTTTGATAAACCCGATTTTTAAAAATATACAGCGCCAAGCTGAGTACCATTAACCATTGCAGAATTGCTGTGGCAAAACCACAACCGGCACTGCCCAGTGCCGGAATAGGGCCAACTCCATACATAAAAATGAAGTTTAATGGAACCAAAAGCAGTAGCGCCATGAGGCTAATAGCAGTGACCGGACGTGGATAACCAATGGCTTCAGAATAACCACGTAAAGCCGCATACATGGTCACAGCAGGCATACCAAAGCCGATGGCATGTAGGAACAGACCAGCCTTAGGTTGCAAGCTTTCTGGGACACCTAGTAAAGGTAAAGAGAGGGGCAAAACTTGTAAAACCAGACCCGCAATCACCCCAAGGATGAATGCGACCCATAATGATTGTCGCGCAATTGTGGCAATTTTCTCAGGTGTACGTGCACCTTTAGCTTCAGCGACTAGAGGCGTGGTGGCGATCATGATGCCACTGAAGAGTAGCATGACTGGAATCCAGAGGCCGACACCAACCGCAATCGCTGCCAGATCAGTTGGTGAGAGACGCCCGGCCATAATGGTATCAATCAGGCCCAAACCTGCCTGGGAGAATTGTGTGACCAGAATGGGCAACATCAGATGGAACAGCTGTTTTAATTCATAACGACGGGTTGTGGCTGTCAAAACATTCGACACAAAAATTACTCATTAGTGATCATGTGCTTAGAGATAAGGTTTAGCGTTGTAAAGTGAGAAGCACACCAATAAAAATCACCACGCCACCTAAAAGACGTTGCCAGTTCACCGGCATTTTTTCATTGCCCAGCAGACCAAACTGATCGACGATCATGGACATCACCATCTGACCAAAAATAATCATTCCAGTCAGTGTCAGGAAGCCCATTTTGGGAGCAGCATAAATGCTCATGCTAATTGCATAAACACCCAAAAATCCACCTAACCAGAGATACCAGGGAACTGCCATCAGCTCCTGTAAGCCTGGTTTGGGATGTGACTGAAATAGCACGATGCCGGCAAGCACTATTGTACCAATCAAAAAGGAAAAAAATGCAGCTTGAATAGGAGAATATAAATATTCTTTTAACTGGGTATTAATAGCCGTCTGTAAGGTCAGCAAGACCCCGATTGCAAAGACCAAAGGCAGTAAAATGAGGAGCTGGGAAGATATTTTCATAATTTTAACTATCTAATTCTATTTAAATTTTTAGGCATTAGGCGATGGCGATTTTAATTTTAGCAGTGTTGTTGCCGAGTCATGTTAAAATTACGCTAGATCTTGTAGTTGTTTTTGAGTAGTTCTTTGGCTGAATTGAATCCTGCACTTATTCCCTTATCCCTGTATATTCATATGCCGTGGTGTGTACGTAAATGTCCGTATTGTGACTTTAACTCGCATGCCGTGCCTGATGGGGAGTTGTCTCTCGAGCTGGAGCGGGAATATCTGCATGCGCTGGTAGAGGACTTTAAAACTCAGGTTGATTTTGCCCAAGGCCGTTCGATTCATAGTGTATTTATCGGAGGGGGAACGCCATCACTGATCTCTGCTGCAGGTTATCAGTGGCTGTTTACCGAACTGAAAGCACTGATTCCTTTTGAAGAGAATTGTGAAATCACACTGGAAGCCAATCCAGGTACGGTGGAGCATGATCCATTTGCTGGCTATTTAGCAGCTGGTATTAATCGTCTTTCTATTGGCGTGCAAAGTTTTAATACCGAGCATCTGAAAAAGCTGGGCCGAATCCATAGCAATGAAGATGCGATCTCGGCGATTGGCCTGGCGCGTGATGCTGGTTTTCAACGGATTAATGTGGATTTGATGCATGGCTTACCTGAACAGACACTAGAGCAGGCACTCAATGACCTGAAACTGGCAGTTGAGAATGGCGCTACGCATATTTCGTGGTATCAGTTAACCATTGAGCCGAATACCGTGTTTTTCCGTACTCAGCCGATTTTACCAGTCGATGAAGTACTGGAAGAGATTCAGGAACAGGGCGAGGCCTATTTAAAAGCCAATGGCTTTATCAATTATGAAGTCTCTGCCTGGCGTAAAGAATTACCCTCAGCACATAACCTGAATTACTGGCAATTTGGTGATTATCTGGCCATTGGAGCAGGGGCACATGGCAAAGTGACTCAACCGGATGGTGTTTACCGTTTCCAGAAAACCCGTTTGCCTAAAGACTATTTAGCCAAAGTGCCAGCCGAACATTTGCAGTTTAAGCGCATCGAAGCGGCAGATATGCCGTTTGAATTTATGATGAATGCCTTACGTTTAAATGATGGTGTGGAAGCGAAGCTTTATCTTGAACGAACAGGCTATAGTCTGGATACACTGGATGAATTGCTGACTTCATTGCGCCAACGCCAATTAATGGTAGAAGATACAGAACGTCTGGCATGTACTGAGCAAGGTCACATCTTTTTAAACTCTGTGCTGGAAGAGTTTCTTTAATTGCCTAATCTATCCGAATAATTAATCCAGTTTAAAAAGAAAAAGCCCGATGAGTTACATCGGGCTTTTTCTTCTCTCTCCACTATGCATTTAAGCCATTCGGATTAACGATACTTAGGTGGCAACTTGTGATGCGGGCCATTGTGATGATTTTTGTTGAAGAAGCCCTTATGGTCTTTCTTGCCAAATTTATCATGACGATCATGCTGGTTAAAATGCGCTTTAGGAGGTGCTTTATGGAAACCCCCTTTATGCGGCATTGGTTTCTTATCAAAATGATGCGCTGATGGCGTTGGATGACGATGATCCGGTCCAGGAGCCGCCATTGCTGACATGGTAGCTGTTGTTGCGATCAAGCCAATCATTAAAGAAGAAACTAGTTTTTTCATGATCATACTCATATTTATTCAATGAGTTCATCATAGGAGTCAGTGATGTAGGGAAAATGGAGCTATAGACAAGACTTTTGTAAATTCTAGGATTTCTTTAAACTTTTTATTTAAGTAATTAATAAATAATATTTTTAATTAAAACTTCTATATTTTTATGGGCAATTTTTGATTTTAAAATCATCAAAATTCTTCTCAGTTTCTTCATGTTTTAACCTGAATAAATTTAGATGAAGAAATTTAGGACAAGATGATGAATGAAAAGCGAATATTTTTAATTATCTTTAAAATTTAATTAATTGATCTAGAAACTAAAATTAGCCAATTTAAGGTACAAAAAAAGCACTCTAATGAGTGCTTTTTTTCATCTTCGCAATATTAGATTGCAGTGATGTTAGTCGCTGTAGGACCTTTTTGGCCTTGAGCTACGCTGAAAGAAACCTTTTGGCCTTCAGCTAAAGTTTTGAAACCTGAACCTTGGATTTCGCTGAAGTGAGCGAAAACATCTGGACCATTGTCTTGTTGAATGAAGCCAAAACCTTTAGTTTCGTTGAACCACTTTACTGTACCGGTAACTGTGTTAGACATAATATAACCTATTGAATCTTATGGATTTATAGTCAAAATTTCAGATGACTAGCTGTAACTTTGAAAAATAAAAAGGATGGAGCTTATTGATCTTTAAAACGAAGGTTTATGACTAAAACTGCGATACTTAAAAGAAGACTAACCAAAACAAGAATTTTTCTAGTTATCGCCATCATACCCTGTATTTATAGATATTCAAGTAAATTATATGGATTATTTAATAGACGTCTGAAAATTATAGATATAAATTTGTGTAGTTTGTGTACGCAGCAGATTTTTCTTTGTATCCAGTCATCATTTTGACATATGAAAAAGAGCGCCGTAGCGCTCTTTTTAAAGCTAAAACCTAAACTTTTGACTTAGTAATCAAAACTGAAGTGTTCTGCTGCCAGTGAAGTCATGGTTTTGGATGGATTCACCATTGCTTCAGCATGGCCTTGGGCACGTGGCAATAAACGCTCAAAGTAGAAATCAGCAGTTTTAATTTTCGCTTTGTAGAACTCTGGAACTTCTGCACCATCACCAGCAACCAGTTTCGCTGAAGCCACTGCAGCTTGTTGTGCCCAGAAGTAAGCCATCATTACATAGCCTGAGAACATCAGGAAGTCCACAGAAGCAGAGGATACGATGTCACGGTCTTTACGTGCTGCCAGCATGATACGTACAGTTAACGCATTCCACTGTGCACATAGCTTGGTCAGGTCCCAGGCAAAACGGCGCATGTATTTATTGCGTGCATGCTGTCCACAGAATTTCAGAATTTCAGCGGTGTAATCACGAATCACTTTACCTTTAGAGGTTAGCAGGACCTTACGACCAATCAGGTCAAGTGCCTGAACGCCAGTCGTTCCTTCGTACAGGGTAGAGATACGTGAATCACGAACGATTTGCTCCATGCCCCATTCTTTGATGTAACCATGACCACCAAATACTTGCATACCGTGGTTCGCTGCTTCATAACCCATTTCAGTCAGGAAGCCTTTCAGAATAGGGGTATAGAAACCTAAGTGATCATCCTGCTGTTCAAATTCAGCAGTATCACCACGCAGCAGAGCATCATTCATGTTATCTGCGATTTGTGCAGCATGATAGATCATGGCACGACCACCTTCAGCAATCGCTTTCTGGGTCAACAGCATACGGCGTACATCAGCATGGTGGATAATCGCATCCGCCACTTTTTCTGGATCTTTTTTACCAGACAGGGCACGCATCGACATACGTTCTTTGGCATATGGCAATGCACCCTGGAACGATAGTTCTGCATGACAGATACCTTGGATTGCGGTACCAATACGCGCGGTATTCATGAAGGTAAACATGGCATGCAAGCCTTTGTTTGGCTCGCCAATTAAATAACCTACTGCATTGTCAAAGTTTAGTACCGCTGTTGCAGAGGCACGGATCCCCATTTTGTGTTCAATCGAACCACAGTTCACCGCATTGCGTTCACCAATACCGCCATCTTCAGTGGCAATGAATTTCGGTACGATGAACAGGGAAATGCCTTTGGTGCCTTGTGGCGCATCTGGAAGGCGTGCCAAAACGATGTGCACGATATTTTCAGTTAAATCGTGTTCACCCGCAGAAATGAAGATTTTAGTGCCAGAAATCGCATAAGTGCCATCAGCTTGCGGTTCTGCTTTAGTTTTTACCTGACCCAGGTCGGTACCACATTGTGGCTCAGTCAGACACATGGTTCCTGACCAGGTACCTGCAACCAAATGCGGTAGATAGGTGTTTTTCTGCTCGTCAGTACCATACTGGATGATGGTATTGATACAGCCCACGCTCAAACCTGGATACATCTGGAAAGACCAGTTTGCTGTACCCATCATTTCGGATTTGATCAGGTTTAAAGACATCGGCAGGTTTTGACCGCCAAATTCTTCAGGATAAGACAGACCTTGCCAGCCACCTTGTACGAACTGATCATAAGCTTCCTTGAAGCCTTTAGGTGTGCGTACTTCGCCATTTTCAAAATGACAGCCTTCTGCATCGCCGGTCTGGTTCAGTGGAGAAAGTACATTTTCACAGAAATCTGCCGCACCTTCTAGAATCATGTCTACCGTATCTGCATCGGCATATTCGCCATTTGACAGTTTTTGGTAATGTGCAGGGTAATCAAGCACTTCATTCATTAAGAAGCGAATATCACGTAAAGGAGCTTTATATGCTGGCATGCGTTTAATCCTGATTAAAATAGTTTTGGATTATCTGTATCGATTCTATGATTATTCACATTGGGGATAAAAAAACATTGATAAAGACAACAAATAAAAATGTCAGAAAAGCGAATCGAGAAGATCAGACAAGTTTAAAGATTAAATAACGGAACTCTCCATCTTTAAATAAGGCACTTCTATTTAAAAATGCCTATCTGTCTGGACTTTAATCAACATTTAGGGAGATTGTCTAGGGGTATTTTTGTATGAATTGTACACGAATGTTAGGGTCTAATCATTGGATAAATCATGTCATTAAATCCAATTTAATTTTATTATTTTTAATGAAAGGAAAAGAGCGAACGGATTAATGGCTAACCCGTTCATCTCAAAAATATTCAGAATTAAAGAAAATCTTTCAACTCAGGTTTTACTCCGTTCCAGATATAAAAAGATTCAATGGCCTGACCGACTAGCATGCCGAAACCTTCAGAGGTAGGGACGCCACGGGCTTTGGCTTGATCTAAGAACGTGGACGGTTTGCCATAGGCCATTTCATAGGCATGTTTAAACTGTAGAGCTTCAGGTAGTACCAGCGCATCACCGCTAAGACTGGCAGAAGTCGCATTAATCACGATATCAAACTCACCAGCTAAATCAGTTAAGGCAATGGCTTGTAACTCCGCTTGAGGCACAGCGTCTTTTAGATCGGCAACCAGTTGTTCTGCACGTGACAAAGTACGGTTAGCAATAACAATCTTCTTCACACTAGCCTGTACCAATGGATAGATCACGCCGCGGGTCGCGCCACCAGCACCAATAATCAGGATATCGGTATTTTCCAGAGTCCAGTCAAGAGCACGAATAGCCTCGACTAAGCCTTGTCCGTCAGTATTGTCACCATGCAGAATGCCATCTTTCATCCATAGGGTATTCACGGCTTTGGCGATTTTGGCGCGTTCGGTAAGGACCTGGCACTGGGCAAAGGCCTGTTCTTTGAAGGGCACAGTCACATTCATGCCAATACCGCCCTGAGCAAAAAATTCCTGGATATTGGCTGTGAAACCATCCAGAGGGGCAAGGCGTTTGGTATAGGTCAGATTGACCCCGGTTTTGGCAGCGAAAGCCTGATGCAGTTCAGGAGAGCGTGATTGTTCGATGGGGTTGCCAATGACGGCAAATTGCTTGCTCATTTCACCATGTCCATGTGCGGAAATGGCCATTAATATACGTGAAAATGCAGGAGGGCTAAAGCCTGTCAGCAGTGAAAAGCAGGCTAAAGATTAAAGGTTTAGGAACTGCAAATCTCAATAATATGTTCGACAAATAGCAAGGCCATACTAAATAAGGTTCCGGCAATCGTGAGGACACTCACAGAAATGGCAACTACATCTAAAATCAGGTTATGACTGATAACAGCGGTACTAATCGCACTAATACCAAGCGCCAGAAATAGCCAAAAGGCCAACGTAGCAGGATTAAGGTGAAGCTTAAACATTGTTATTTTTACCTAGCAGAATTTATCTTTATCAGAGTCAAGATCAAGGAGTAGATCCTGAAATATCTTTCTGAATTGCAGTATAGAGGATTTATCCATTAAAAAAGCCCTCTATCTGAGGGCAATTTGTATTTAAATATTTTGATTGCTTTATTTTGTTTTTAATTCTGTTAACCAGTCATGCGGTTTAAGGTAGTAATCGGTCAAACGTTTTTCTGGTGATCCTTCAGCCCATTCTGGGCGATATAACCAGCCGGTAAGAGGTGGCAGGCTGACTAGAATCGATTCAATCCGGCCGCCCGTCTGCAGGCCAAACAGTGTGCCACGGTCATATACCAGATTGTATTCCACATAACGGCCACGACGGTACAGCTGGAAATCACGTTGTGCTTCAGTATAAGACTTGTCTTGGTTACGCTGGAAAATTGGCAGAATGGCCTCTAAATAGCCATTGCCTACAGCCTGCATATACTGAAAACAGGTTTCAAAATCCCATTGATTCAGGTCATCAAAGAATAGACCGCCGACACCGCGCTGCTCATCACGATGTTTTAGATAGAAATAATCATCACACCATTTTTTATGTTCTGGATAAACCTCTTCGCCAAAAGGTGCACACAGGTCATATGCTGTCTGGTGCCATGACAGCACATCTTCATCATTTGGATAGAAAGGGGTGAGGTCAAAACCGCCACCAAACCACCAGATTGGATCCTGACCTTCTTTTTCCGCCACAAATAAACGTACATTGGCATGTGAGGTCGGGACATTCGGATTTTTAGGATGGATAACCAAAGATACACCCATGGCTTGAGCTTTAGCTCCGGCTATATTCGGATGGCGTTCAGTGGCAGAAGCGGGCAGTTTGGAAATATTGATGTGAGAGAACATCACACCGCCTTTTTCAATCACCGTACCATTTTGCAGCACGCGTGAACGGCCGCCGCCACCTTCAGGACGTTCCCAGTCATCAATCACAAATTCGGCTGTACCGCCACCGGCACGTTCCTGCTGTTCCAGCGCGGCACAAATCCGGGCTTGCAGGTCGAGGAGAAAATCGCGAACGCGTTGAATATCTGCAGAGGTAGGATGCTGCATCAGAACCCTCATAGGGAAATAAAAAGACTGCTTACATCAAAGCATAAAATGGCCTAAAAATTAAGGTGTTTTTCTGGATGCTCACCATCTGTAACAACATTCAACCTAATGTTTTAGAAGGATGTGTAGAGCATTAAATCCGACCAGACTACTAGGTTGAATTCTTTTTTTGAGCTCCGCACAATAACCTCAACAGCGCTTATGCAGCGCATTAACCTGACTGATAAGGTGGTAGGCATTCATGACTGTGCAGGCAAATTCTCTCATTCAAAAATATAATGTCCCCGGTCCTCGCTACACCAGTTATCCAACTGTACCTTATTGGGAAGAGTCAGGATTTTCACTAGAGCTTTGGAAGCAGACACTAAAACGTTCTTTTCAGGAGTCGAATGCGACTGAAGGCGTTAGCCTGTATATCCATCTACCATTTTGTGAAAGCTTATGCACCTTTTGTGGCTGTCATAAACGGGTGACCAAACGTCATGAAGTCGAGCTGCCTTATATACAAGCTGTGCTGAAAGAATGGGAGTTATATTGTGAGCTGTTGCAAGAGAAACCCATCATCAAAGAAATTCATCTCGGCGGTGGGACACCAACGTTCTTTTCTATTGAAAATTTAACCCAGCTCATTCAAGGTATTTTGTCCAAAGCCGAGATTGCAGCAGAACATGAATTCAGCTTCGAAGGTCATCCAAACAATACCACGCGTGAGCATTTGCAAGGCTTATATGACTTGGGCTTTCGTCGGGTCAGTTATGGCGTGCAGGATTATAATGAAACCGTACAAAAAGCCATTCACCGCATTCAACCTTATGAAAATGTTAAACAGGTGACTGAATGGGCACGTGAAATTGGTTATGAATCGATTTCGCATGATCTGGTTTTTGGTCTGCCATTTCAAAGTCTGGATGATGTTTTAAATACTATTGATCAGACCAATTCATTGTTACCAGACCGTCTGGCCTTATATAGCTATGCACATGTGCCTTGGATTAAAGGGAATGGCCAGCGCGGTTTTAAAGATGCGGATGTGCCAAAAGATGAGATCAAGCGTCAATGTTATGAAGAGGGTAAGAAAAAGCTCCTAGCGCATGGTTATCATGAAATTGGTATGGATCATTTCGCGCTAGAAAAAGACAGCATGTACCAATCCTTTCAATCCGGAACTTTGCACCGCAATTTTATGGGTTATACCGCGTCTAAAACTCAGGTGATGATCGGACTCGGAATCTCTTCGATTAGTGATAGCTGGTATAGCTTCGCACAGAATGTGAAAACCATTGAAGAATATTATGAACTGCTAGAGCGGAATCAGATTCCAGTGGTAAAAGGGCATATCCTGACTCAGGAAGACCTGATCATTCGTAAACATATCCTGAATCTGATGTGTAGTTTTACTACTTCATGGGAAAGTGGAGACATACAGTTTGCTGAAATTGATGAAGTGCTAAAGCAGCTTGAGGAAATGCAGCAGGATCAGCTAATCAAAATTGAAGACTCTTCAGTCACGATTTTGGAGAAAGGGAAACCATTTGTACGCAATATTTGCATGGCTTTTGATTTACGTTTAAAGCGTCGTATGCCAGAGAACCGGATTTTCTCAATGACGATTTAAGAATCCCTCTTAGGATCTTATAAATCCCTCCAAACCTCCCTTTAAAAAAGGGAGGCTTCCCTATACTTATATAAAAGGAAATTTCCCCTCTTTGAAAAAGAGGGGGCAGGGGGAGATTCTTTTAAAAATCTTCCTTCTGATACATATGTGCCATACGCTCATGCTTGGTTTTGAGGTATTGCTCATTGAATGGATTCAGACCCACAGTGAGTGGTACACGGTCCACTACATTAATGCCTTGCTCTTTCAGTGCATCAATTTTTAAAGGGTTATTGGTGATCAGGCGGACGGCTTTTACACCTAGGTGATCCAGCATGATGCTGCACATATCATATTGACGTGCATCTGCCGGTAAATTCAGCATCAGATTGGCATCGACCGTATCATGACCCTGGTCTTGCAAGGCATATGCACGGATTTTATTGGTCAGGCCAATTCCGCGTCCTTCCTGACGTAAATAAAGAATGACACCGCGACCCACTTCATTAATCAGTTTTTGTGTTGCCTGGAGTTGAGGGCCACAGTCGCATTTTAATGAAGCAAAGGCATCACCGGTTAAACATTCAGAATGTACACGGACCAGCACAGGTTCATCACTTGGTTCTTCGAGGCCTTTAGAAAGAGCGACATGTTCTTCGCCAGTTTTAGGGTCTTGAAAAACAGTAATTTTAAATTCACCATGAGCGGTCGGTAATCTTGAAGTTGCGACAAATTCGATAGGCACAGCTGAACCCGTAAAATCCTAATAAAGTAGCTAAAGTATAGCGTAATGCTTAAACATTAGTAGAATTGCTCAGCTGAATTTATGAAGAACATTTTCTTTTTTGTAGAAAGCGAACGATAATAGTTGATAAATAGTAAGATTATTCAGGATAATCGTAGCCTGCAAATTTTTCACCCCGACGAGATCGCTGTTTAATATTGCATCGCTAGAAGCGTAGCTGAATTGAAGCTGCTACAATTCAACTATATGATCGGTTATTCCCCATTGACCTAGCTTAAGATTTTGCCAGGCTTTAGAAGGCTTTGCCATATATGCTGTATACAGAAATACCAACTCAACGCCCTGTAACACCGTTGCTTGATGCGATCGATCATCCTGAGCAACTGCGTGCACTCGAGCAAAGCCAGCTCACTCAAGTGGCAGATGAGTTACGTCAATTCATTTTGTATGCTGCGGGTCAGAGTGGTGGACACTTTGGGGCCAATCTGGGTGTGATTGAGCTCACAGTCGCTTTACATTACTGCTTTAATACGCCACATGATCGCCTGATCTGGGATGTGGGTCATCAGGCTTATCCGCATAAGGCGTTGACTGGACGTCGTGAACAGCTCACTACAATCCGTGCCAAAGATGGTCTGGCCGCATTTCCAGCGCGTGAAGAATCTGAATTTGATACTTTTGGGGTAGGACATTCATCTACCGCCATTTCTGCTGGCCTTGGCATGGCTTTGGCCCGCCGTTATCAGAACAATCCGTGTGAAGTCGTATCAATCATTGGTGATGGGGCCATGACAGCAGGCATGGCTTTTGAAGCGATGAATGATGCTGTGGCACATCAGGCTGACCTGATGGTGATTCTGAACGACAATGATATGTCGATCTCTTGCAGTACTGGTGGTTTTGCCAAGCATCTTGCTGCAATCTGGGAACGTGGCGAATTCGTCAATGTGACTGAAGATGGTGAGGCTTATGTACAGCCACATCCGGAATGGCTTTATAACTCGCGTTTACATCAAGCTGCAACTGATGCCGCAGATAACCTGTTTAAAGCCATTGGTTTTGATTATTTTGGTCCTTATGATGGCCATGATGTTAAACAGCTGGTACATGTCTTTAAAGCCTTGAAAAAACGTAAAGGTCCGCGTCTAATCCATATCTATACCAAAAAAGGTAAGGGCTTTGCGCCAGCAGAATGTGACCAGATTAAATACCACGCCATTAGTAAACTCAATGCAGTTGCAGTCCCTAATCCAGCACCGAAATATTCGGATGTATTTGGACAATGGTTATGTGATGAAGCAGCACAGGATAAACGCCTATTGGCGATTACTCCGGCAATGTGTGAAGGTTCAGGCATGGTGCAGTTTGCCAAAGAATATCCTGAACGTTTCTTTGATGTGGCCATTGCAGAACAACATGCAGTAACGCTTGCCGCTGGCATGGCTTGTGAAGGTCTTAAACCGGTCGTCGCTATCTATTCAACTTTCCTGCAACGGGGTTATGATCAGTTGGTGCATGACGTGGCGTTGCAAAATCTGGATGTAACGTTTGGGATCGACCGTGCCGGTCTGGTCGGTGAAGATGGCCCAACGCATGCCGGTGCCTATGATTATGCCTATATGCGTACCATTCCGAATCTGGTGATCATGGCACCAAAAGATGAGAATGAATGCCGTCAAATGTTGCATACGGCTTATCTGTATCATGGTCCGGCAGCAGTGCGTTATCCGCGCGGGAATGGACTGGGTGTGGAAATCCAGAAAACCATGACCGAGATGCAGATCGGTCAGGCAGAATTATTGCTCAGCCTGAACGAACAATATGATGAATATGTTTCGATTCTAGCGTTCGGTAGTCGGGTTCAAGCCGCAGTGGAAGCCGCTCAGGTATTTGCCAGCAAGCATGATGTGGGTGTACGCGTGGTAAATATGCGTTTCATCAAACCACTGGATACCAAAATGTTAAACCAGCTGGCCCATTCAACCAGTCTGTTTGTCACTGTTGAAGAACATGCAGTCATGGGCGGTGCAGGAAGTGCTGTGAATGAGTATCTGGCTGAAGTTCAGATCGTTAAACCAATCCTGAATCTAGGTTTGGCAGATAGTTTTATGGCACAAGCAACACATAGTCAAATGTTGCAACAGGCAGGACTTGATAGCCAAGGCATTGAAAAATCAATCAATGAAGCCTGGTCAAAGCTCGGACAAAGTGTCCTGTTATAAACTCTTAAAAAGTTTCGACACATTTTTTCCCAAAAAGCCCGGATATTTGCTAAAATATGCGGGCTTTTATGCATTATTCTTTATCAGTATCTTCAAATTTGTAGTGGGTGTTCAATGGAACCTATGGTGGTGATGGCTGCGCGTGCGGCTCAATTAGTTGGTCAAGAGCTTTTAAAAGCGCATCAAAATCGTCATAAACTCGATCTGCAAGTCGAAGAAAAAGGCATTGATGGTCCGGTAACGCGTGTAGATCGTTATCTGGAACAGTTGACCATCGATACTCTACGTAAAAGCTATAAAAATCACAGTTTCCTTGGTGAAGAATTTGGTCTGCAAGAAGGTAAAGGTCACGACGCTGATTGGTGTTGGGTGATCGATCCACTTGATGGCACACTAAACTTTATCAACGGTTTTCCGCATTTCTGTATCTCTATCGCAGTTCAGCACAAAGGTGTAACTCAACACGGTGTTATTTATGACCCTGTGAAAGATGAGCTATTCTCTGCGAGCCGTGGTCGTGGTGCGATGCTAAACCAGCGCCGTATCCGTGTAAATGTTAAAGACAGTCTGAACAATACTTTCCTGGCAGTAGGTCATGCTTACCGTACTAAACGTAATGGTGAAGTAGTCTCTTATGCCAAGAATCATTTTGATGCATTGCTCAATGTGACTGAAGCAGGTGCACAATTCCGTCGTGGCGGTTCAGCTGCCTTGGATCTGGCTTATGTAGCTGCTGGTCGTCTTGATGGTTACTTCGAGCTTGGCTTGAAACCTTGGGATATTGCAGCAGGTGAGTTAATCGTGAAAGAAGCGGGCGGTACTGTGGTTGATGCGCGTGGTGGTAGCGATTCTATGGAAAATGGTCAAGTTTTGGCTTGTTCAATGAAAATGCTGAAACCTCTTATGCAAGCAGTTGTTCCTGCTTGGGGTGAGGCAGCGAAATAATCGGGTTTAACGCCGTAAATCGAATATTAAAAAGGTATCTCTCGGGATGCCTTTTTTATTTTTTAAAAATAATTATGAGATAAATATCTTCATATTTAGATGATTCACAGCATTGATAAAAAGAAAATTGACCGGCCGGAGAATTAATTACATTTCTTTTCTTGGTTAAGTCTTGGAAATTGATGAAGAAATTAGCAGTTAAACAAAATAATCTGAAAAGCGGATGACTTTATGAATAATCCTGCTATAATCTGCGCACGCACTTAATTTCTGTTCGTCACCTGAACATTTCTCTTCTTATCATTGTGTATGCGCGTGCGGTCCAAAGAGAGGACGATATCTCGCGCCCCAATCGCTAAAGCGATTCCTTCAGGTTATGCCGTAATCATGCGTGCGTTATATCACATCGTCGTTACTCGGATCGCCGCTGAATCATCTCTTTTCAGCGTTTAATTGCTGTACCGCTTTTTGTCGATGTCCATTTGACTTTATTTTTAATGGAGCACCCAATTTCCGGGTGGAATACTCTATGAGCAAAACTTTTGCTGAATTTTCTTTGCATGAATCGTTACAACAAGCCCTTCAAGGCTTAGGTTTTACTACTCCGACTCCTGTACAAGAACAATCTATCCCTGCTGCACTAGAAGGTAAAGACCTTTTAGTATCTAGCCAGACAGGTTCGGGTAAAACCGCTGCGTTCCTTCTCCCAACTTTGAACGCACTTGCTAACCAAGATACTTTCGTACCATTTAAAGAACGTATGAAAGCGGTGACTCAACCGACTATTCTGGTGATTTCACCAACTCGTGAATTGGCACAACAAGTATGCCAAGACGCGATCGCATTTGTACGTCACATGAAAGGTGTTCGTATTGCTGCAATTATGGGTGGTATGCCATTTGGTAAACAAATCCAGCAGTTAAAAGGTGCACAGGTTGTTGTAGCAACTCCAGGCCGTTTACTTGACCTTGTTAACCGTCGTCAAATCAAACTTGACAAAGTTGACTCGCTGATCGTCGACGAAGCTGACCGTATGCTGGATCTTGGTTTCTCTGAAGACCTGGAAGCAATCGGTGACTTGGCTGCAAACCGTAAACAAACACTGATGTTCTCTGCAACTTTCGCTCCACGTATCATTACCCTTGCTGAACGCATGATGAATGAACCAGAGCGTATTGCAATTGAAACTGGTCACTCTACCAATACTGACATTACCCAGACTTTACACTGGACTGATGGCTTTGAGCACAAGAAAAAACTTCTTACTCACTGGTTAAACGAAGAAGATGTTGATCAGGCAGTGGTCTTTGCTTCTACTCAAGAAGATACAGATATGCTGGCTGAAGAACTTGCTGAAGCAGGTTTATCAGTTGTTGCTCTGCATGGTGCGATGCCACAAACCGTTCGTAACCGTCGTCTGCGCAGTATCCGTGAAGGTCGTGCAAAAATCCTGGTTGCAACTGACGTTGCAGCACGTGGTCTAGACGTACCGACAATCTCTCACGTGATCAACTTTGGTCTTCCTATGAAGAACGAAGACTATGTACACCGTATCGGTCGTACAGGTCGTGCGGGCCGTACCGGTAAAGCAATTACTTTAGCGACTTATCGTGAACGCGGTAAAATCCGTGCACTAGAAGACTTCCTTGAAGCTCGTCTAAATGTATCTGAAATTGAAGGTCTTGAGCCATCTCCACCTCCTGCACGCGGTAGCCGTGATGGCGCTGGTCGTGGTCGTGGCGGTCGTCGTGATGGCGGTCGTGGCTTCGGTGGTGGTCGTCGTTTCGAAGGCGAGAGCAATTTCAAACGTCGTGAAGGTGGTGATGACCGTCCACGTCGTAGCTTCGATGACAAACCTCGTGGCGAACGTCCTGCGTTCGGTGGCGAAGATCGTCCACGTCGTGACTTCAACAGCGATCGTCCACGTCGTGAAGGCGGTTTCGGTGATCGTCCACGTCGTGACTTCAATGAAGACCGTCCACGTCGCGAGTTTAACAATGATCGCCCACGTCGTGACTTCGGTGACCGTCCTCGTTTCGAAGGTAATGATGACAACCGCGGTAACCGTGTAGATTACAAACCACGTCGTGAAGGTTCTTTCGGTGACCGTCCTAAACGTGATTTTGGTGATCGTCCTGCTCCACGTCGTGAAGGTGGTTTCGGTGACCGTCCTAAACGTGATTTCGGTGATCGTCCAGCACGTCGCGAAGGTGGTTTCGGTGATCGCCCAGCACGTTCATTCGGTGATGACCGTCCAAAACGTGACTTTGGTGACCGTCCAGCGCGTCGCAACTTTGATGACAAGCCACGTGGCGAGCGTTCATTCGGTGAAGATCGTCCACGTCGTAAATTCAATGACTAATTGAATAACGTCTGAAAAAAAAACCAGCCTGAGTGCTGGTTTTTTTTATGCATTGATTTTTTGTTTTTTCAGCATAAAATGCCTAATTCATTAACTTTTTCTAGGTTTATGATGATCCGTAATCTGAAAGTGTCTTTTTATAGTCTTTCATATTATTGAGGGGTACATGTCCTACATTGCGGTAACTTTGCATTTGTGCAATCTGATTTATTATGTATATCGTTTTTTAAATGGATCATAGTCTGTTAAAATCGCGTCGAAATAAAATTTTTGATTACTAGAAATATATGGCCAGGCATGGAGCATTATGTTTTCCATGAACTTGACCCTTCATTTTCAAATGCTAACATGTTGAACTTCGTTCTTTTGTCATATGCATGCTGAAAAAATGCAGGAATAAACTCAGCTATGAAAAATCAAACAGCGCAGGATCCTCAGTCTTTGATTGAAGTCAAGAATTTGAGTTTCAAGCGGGGTGAGCGTGTAATTTATGACGATGTCAGTTTAAACATTCGTCGTGGGCAGATTACCGCCATTATGGGACCTTCCGGAACTGGTAAAACCACTTTATTAAGATTGATCGGCGGGCAACTGACGCCTGAACAGGGTCAGGTTTTACTGGACGGTAAAGATATTGCCAAGATGTCCCGTTCCGAGCTTTTTTCTGCACGTGCACGTATGGGGATGCTGTTCCAAAGTGGCGCTCTGTTTACCGACATGAGCGTCTATGAAAATGTTGCCTTTCCGATTCGTGCGCATACCAAATTGCCTGAACATCTGATTGCTGAAATTGTGGCTTTGAAACTCGAGTCAGTAGGACTACGTGGGGCAGAGCAAATGATGCCTTCAGAGCTGTCTGGCGGGATGAATCGCCGGGTGGCTTTGGCTCGGGCGATTGCATTGGACCCTGAACTGATCATGTACGATGAACCTTTTGCCGGGCAGGATCCGATTGTGATGGGTGTTTTGACCCGACTGATCCGCTCTCTACGTGAAGCACTGGATTTAACAACCATTATTGTTTCGCATGATGTGGCAGAGACTTTATCGATTGCCGATTACATTTATGTAGTCGCAGAAGGCAAAATCCAGGGTGAGGGCACAGCAGAAGAATTGAAAAATCATCCTTCAGCCTTTGTGCAGCAGTTCCTCACCGGTTCGGTTGAAGGCCCGGTAGATTATCAGTTTAGTCATCAGGCTTATTTAAGTGATGAGGTACGTTCATGAATGCCATTGCTGCCTTAGGTAGACGCGTTATTGAACGTGTTCAGGGGATTGGTGTTGCAACACTGATGCTGTTGCAGATTCTCTTTTCCATGCCGACCTGGCTTGGAGTAAAGCTGTTTGTTTATCAGATGTATCGGGTCGGGGTACTGTCACTCTTAATCATTGCGGTATCTGGCCTGTTTATTGGTTCAGTACTCGGTTTGCAGATGTATACCATTCTGTCGACATTTGGTAGTGAAGCGATGCTTGGTACTGCAGTGGCTTTAACCTTGTTACGTGAATTGGCACCTGTGGTTGCTGCCTTACTATTTGCGGGTCGTGCCGGTTCTGCCTTAACTGCCGAAATTGGTCTGATGAAAGCAACTGAGCAATTGTCCAGTATGGAAATGATCGGGGTCGATCCCTTAAAACGGGTGATTTCACCACGCCTTTGGGCCGGTATTTTTAGCTTGCCCATGCTCTCTGTGATCTTTGCTGCGGTCGGGATTATGGGCGGAAAAATGGTGGGTGTTGATTTTCTGGGTGCAGATGAAGGCGCATATTGGAGTGGCATGGAAAGTACCGTGCGATTCTATAAAGATGTCCTGAATGGCACCATTATCAAGAGTTTTGTTTTCGCATTAATTTGTACCTGGATCGCGGTTTATCAGGGTTATGCCTGTGAACCAACATCAGAAGGTATCGCAACTTCTACAACACGTACGGTTGTCTATTCTTCGCTGTGCGTATTAGGTTTTGATTTCGTGTTGACTGCGGTCATGTTCGGAGGTATTTAATGAAATCACGTACTAGTGAGCTGGCCGTTGGTGTTTTTGTCATTCTTTTTGGTATCGCCCTGTTCTTTTTGGCGATGCGTGTTAGCGGTCTGGTAGGCACCAATATTTCTGATAGCTATCAGATGACAGCGACTTTTGAAAATGTAAATGGCATCAAACCACGTGCTAAAGTTGCTTTAAGTGGGGTGAAAGTCGGTCAGGTTGATAAAATTACGCTGGATCCGGTGACTCGTTTAGCCACTGTCCATATGACGCTAGATGGCTCTCTGACTTCTTTTAATGCCGAGCAGCTCAAGCAGGTTCAGCAGGAAGCATTGGAAGAGTTACGTTATAGTTCAGACTATACCGCAGCCGATCTTGCGCAACAAAAAACAATGGAAAAACAACTATTAGATAACATGAAATCCATCACCAATATTGATGAAGATGCTTACATTATGGTAGCAACAAATGGTTTATTGGGTGAAAAGTATCTGAAAATTATTCCAGGTGGCGGTCTGACTTACTTGAAACGTGGTGAGCAGATTGCGAACACTCAAGGCACCATGGAAATTGAAGATTTAGTGACGAAATTTATTACCGGTGGTGCCGGAAAATCGTCAGATAGTCAGGAAAGTGCCTCAGAAGAAGCTGCATTTTCAGAAACAACAAATGCAGAACCGGCATTTGTTGAATAACAGATTGAGGAGATTTGAGTGAAGACTTTAGTAAAACAAACGCTTGCTGCAAGCATTCTTTCAACAATGGTTGCTGGTACAGTGTTTGCTGCACCGTCTGAAGCCCCACCTGCTTTTATTAAAAGAGTTGCAGACAATTTGATTGATCGTCTTAAAACCGATCATGCCAAATTGCAGAATAATCCTGCGCTTGTGAAAACGATTGTCCGTCAGAACCTTGACCCGTATATCGATTCACAATCGTTTACCCGGATTGTGATGGGGACTTATGCGACCAATCAGTATAGTACTGCGGCGCAGCGTGCACAGTTTGAAAAGAACTTCCGTGAAACCCTGATTGAAAATTATGGTACGGCTTTCTCTAAGTTCAGTAACCAGACTTACAGCGTTCGTCCTTACAAGGCGACTAACAGCAAAAATCCTGTAGTGACCATCGACTTTAATAACAAAGGCGAGAAAATTCCGGTTGCCTTCCAGCTGGTTGATAAAGGTTCACAATGGAAAATCCGTAACATCAATGTTTCTGGTATTGACCTAGGCCTGCAGTTCCGTAACCAGTTTGCGGCTACAGTAAAACGTAATGGTGGTAACTTGGATAAAGCCATTGCTAACTTCAAGCCAGATGCAGAAGCGGCGATTGACAAGAAAAAATAAGATAGGTGAGCTGTGATTCAATTCAATAATCAGGAACTGCAGGTTTCAGGCAAGATTGACGCTGACAATGCGCAGAACTATTACCTAGATGGTCTGCGTGTTATTCAGTCACAGGACAAGTTTCCTGTGGTAGTTAATTTGGCTGGACTTGAGCAGGGTAGTACTTTGGCTTTGGCAGTTCTGGTGCGCTGGTTGCGCCAAACTCCGCAAGCACGAGGGCTAGAGTTTAAAGCAGTCCCTGAAAAAATGATGAAGATCATTCAGGCCTGTCATTTGCAGGATGATTTACAGATCATTCAGTAAATAAAAAAGCACCGAAAGGTGCTTTTTTATTGTTTTTCAAATAAGCATGAATCAGATGAGGAGCGTTTCTTGCACTTCGCTTTAAAAGCAGTGCTTTAAAGCTCGCTCAAATCCACTTCTTCCATCTAAAGTAAATCAATGGCCCAATCAGGAAGCCCATAATAATAATGTTCACCATCACAAAGCTCATCGAACCTTGAGCGAAGGGCAAGACATCAGTGTTCATCCCGTAAATACTGGCAATCAGCATGGGTGGCGCAAGCATACTCGGTAAAATCGAGAAGCGACGGATCGTATCATTCTGTTCAGTGTTAATGAATCCGGACGTGGTATCCAGCAAGAATCGGACTTTTTGGAACAGGAAGGCATCATGCTCGACCAGTGAGCGGACGTCTTCACTGAGTTCTCGAATATCTGCATCATAAATATGACTGCCTAAGGCTCGTGGACGTGACAGGAAGGTAAGTACCCGTCGTAAATCGATCAGACAGAGCTGAGCTTTCCCGAGCATATCTTCCAGTTGGGCCAGACGGGTAATCATGTCGTCCAGATCCAGGATCTGTTCACGATGCCGGTTATTCAGCACTTCGGTTGAGTATTTTTCCAGATCCTTATGTACGTCTTCCAGAATATCGGCCAACTCATCCAGTTTGGCCTCGAGCAAACCCAGCAGAATCCATGTCGGATCTTTATAGTCAATATCATAATCATTGCGACGCGCACGGGCACGAAAGGCCCGGAAAGCTACCAGCTTTTCACCGCGTAGGGTAAAGAGCCGGTCTTTATGCAAAATGAAAGCGACTGTCTGAACCGTTGCGAGGATGCTGGCATCATCCTCATGTTCACTTTCGACTTGATAATTTTTATTTTTCGTTAAGAAATAGGTACTGATGTGCAAAATACCGTCATCATCACGGTAAAATCGGGCACTCGAAGAAATATCTTCCAGAGATTTTAAAGTGGGTAGGTTTTGCTCATAGGCATCCAGAATCCATTGCTGTTCTTCCTGTGAAGGCGCAATTAAATCTATCCAAACCAGTTCCGGATGCAGGTCGAAATCACCATTGATGGTGGCATCTTCTAGGCTACCGCGCTCTGTGGCGTAAAAGGCTTCAAGCATGCTGTCTTTTCTCCCTTGCGCAGTATGTTAATCTAAATGCGTGTATTTTAGACAAGGAATTGAATAAAAACACTGATTGTGCAGTTATTTTTGAAAAAAAACTCTCAGGCGCTGCCTGCGTACTATATACCGGCAATGCAATGGTGAAAATGATGAATTCTATCGCAATTTTCTGTGGCTCAGCGCTAGGTTCTGAACCTGGTTATAAACAAATTGCCGAAAAGGTAGGCCAAGCCCTGGCAAAAAGACAGCAAACACTGATTTATGGTGGTGGTCGTTCCGGATTAATGGGCATTGTAGCAGATAGTGCCCTGGCTGCAGGGGGCGAGGTCATTGGTGTCATTCCAAGACCCTTGGTGAATCGTGAATTGGCGCATCCGCATATTACCAAGCTGTATGTGGTCGATAATATGCATGAGCGTAAGACCAAAATGTCAGAACTCTCCGATGGTTTTATTGCCATTCCGGGTGGGGCGGGAACGCTCGAGGAAATTTTTGAGCAATGGACTTGGGCTCAGCTCGGGATTCATAAAAAACCTTGTGCTTTTCTCAATGTCGATGGCTTTTATGATGATTTGCTGAAATTTATTCAGATGACCACGGACAAGGGTTTTACCAAGCCACGTTTTACTGAATCCCTGATCGTGAGTGATGACTTCGAAGAAATTTTACAGAAATTTCAAGACTACCAGCCGCCTGAAGCAAAATGGGGTATGGTCGATCAGGAAGATCTCGTAAAATAAGTGTTTTCCACTTGATCGTTCCGAATTCATGAAAATTATTACCGTCGCAGCTGCCATTATTTTGAATTCAGATCAGCAGCTGCTGGTGGTTCGTAAGAAAAATACTGTCTGTTTTATGCAAGTCGGTGGCAAGCTGGAACCGGATGAAGCGCCTGAATGTACTATGTTACGTGAAATTCAGGAAGAAATTGGCTGTCAGGCTGAGATTCAGCAATTTATCGGGTGTTTTGAAACTCAAACTGCCAATGAACCGGATCATCAACTGGTCAGTTATGTTTATCTGGTGCAGTTAGATGGCGAACCACATATTGAAGCTGAGATTGCCGAGATGAAATGGGTGGATCTGGATCAGAAAGATGTGAAACTTGCACCTTTAACTACAGAAATTGTCATACCTTGGGTTAAAAAGAACTTACTGGCCCAAGCCTGAGTTAAAGTTTGGCTCCCGCCAGACAGGCGGCATAAATCTGCTGACAGCCCAGTTTTTCCAGTTGCTGGCTCAAAGCTCGAATTGAGCTGCCAGTCGTAACCACATCATCAATAATTAAAACCTTACGATAACGGACTTTTGAAGAGATAGTGACCCTGAACTGGGCTTCAATATCTTCGATACGTTCCAGACGGCTTAAGCCTTTTTGTGAATGTTGCTTGAGTCGTTCAATTGGTTGCCAGACGGGAACTTGCAAGTGTTTAGCTACATGCTTGGCCAGCAACAAAGATTGATTATAGCCACGTTCAACCAGTCGTTCGGTTGAAATCGGCATAGGAACCACTGCACTGACTTTAGGAAATTTTAAGGTCAGTAATGCACCTGCCAATAATGGTTCCAGATGCAGCTTCTGCTCATATTTAAATAATTGAATCAGGCGATCCATCGGGTAGGCATAGTCACAAGCCACCTGAAACTGCATTTCCTGACGCTGAATAGTCTGATGTGCCCAAGGTAACTGTTGCCAGCAATCCTGACAGACAGAATGCAGGTTTTGATAATCTGTCTGGCACAGCTGACAAGGCTGTAAACGATTCAGCCAGTGTTTTCCCTGTTGGAGCAGCTTAAACATAGGCATAGCGTGGAGCCTCAGGTAGCCAGCGTTTTAATAATGCATCCGCCTGTTTCGGATAATCTTTTAACATCTGCTGGGCGACATAATGCGCCTGATTCAGCAAGTGATCATCACGTGCCAGTTTGGCTACACGGAAACCCATATCACCGGTCTGTTTGGTTCCTAACAATTCACCCGGACCACGTAATTCCAGGTCTTTCTCGGCAATGATAAAGCCATCATTGGTTTCGCGCATGATACGCAGACGTTCCTGACCATTTTGTGACAATGGATTTTTATAGAGCAGGGCACAGAAACTGGCTTTGGCACCACGACCCACCCGACCACGCAGCTGATGTAGTTGTGACAGGCCAAGCCGTTCGGCATTTTCAATCACCATAATCGAAGCATTCGGGACATCAACACCGACTTCGATCACAGTTGTAGCAATGAGTAGCTGCAGTTTATTGTCTTTGAATTCCTGCATGACTGCCTGTTTTTCATCGGCTTTCATTTTGCCATGTACCAGACCGATATTCAGTTCAGGGAAGCGTTCCTTGATCTCGGCAAAGGTTGCTTCTGCGGCTTGAGCATCCAGAGTTTCCGACTGTTCCACCAAAGTACAGACCCAATAAGCCTGTTTACCTTCAGCACAATTCGTGGCAATCCGTTGCAGAACCTCTTCGCGACGATCCAGCGGAATGGTCACAGTCTGGATCGGAGTACGACCCGGTGGCAATTCATCAATAATTGACGTATCCAGATCGCCATACGCCGACATAGCAAGCGTGCGTGGAATCGGGGTTGCGGTCATCACCAATTGATGCGGCGACATGCCATCCAAGCCTTTATTTCTCAAGGCTAAGCGTTGATCGACCCCAAAACGATGCTGCTCATCAATAATTACTAAGCCCAGTTTGGCAAACTCGACATTTTCCTGAAACAGGGCATGTGTGCCCACCACCAGATGCGCGCTGCCATCACGGATTACTTGTTCTGCTGCTACACGCGCTTTACCTTTCTGTTTGCCGGAAAGCCAGGCGACATTTAAACCGAGTGGTTCGAACCAGCGCTTGAAGTTGAGGTAATGCTGTTCGGCCAGAATTTCAGTTGGCGCCATCAGCGCGACTTGCCAGCCTTCTTCTAGGGCATGACAGGCTGCTACGCCGGCAACCAAGGTTTTTCCTGCACCCACATCACCCTGCACCAGACGTAGCATCGGTTTATTCTGTTTCAGGTCTATAGCAATTTCCTTAGATACGCGTTTTTGCGCACCGGTCATTTCGAAAGGCAAACCGGCCAAAAGCTGTTTGGCATAGGTCTTACTTGGAGAAAATGAAGGGGCTTCAATCTGCTGAATAAAGGCACGCCGGGTCAGCAAACTGATTTGATGTGCCACCAGTTCCTCAAAAATCAGACGCTGCTGTGCCGGATGTGAGCCTTGAGTGAGCTGCAACATATTGGCGTCCAATGGCGGATGATGAATATATTCCAGTGCCTGCTTCAGGCCATAACCATTGCTAAATTTTTGTGGCAACAGTTCAGGCAAATCATCACTGTGCAGTTCTAGTGCCTGTTTAATATATTCCCGCAGCTTGGGCTGAGTCAGTCCTTCGGTTGCCGGATAGATCGAGGTGAGTTGGGTATGAGGCAGAGGCGTATGTTCAGTAATGACTTGCAGCTCTGGATGATACATTTCCAGACCACGGGCACCGACTCGCACTTCACCAAAGACTCTTAAACGGTTACCGAGCTTGCAGCGATCGGTAATGCCTTTATAAATATGATAAAAACGCAACGTTACTTTGCCAGAATTATCATCCAGTAACACTGCCATAGACTTGCGTTTACCGGGTGGGAAATCAACCCCTTTCACGATACCTTCCAGCAAATAGCTGCGTCCCACCGTTAATTGATTCATGGGAATGATCGTGCTACGGTCTTCATAGTCACGTGGTAGATGAAAAAGCAAATCATCAGTATTAAAGATATTTAGTTTTTCGAGTAAAGCAGCGGCGGCATTGCCAACGCCTTGTAACTGATGGACTGCAGCCATGTCCCCTCAACCAGGTCTGTGATTCGGTGTCGAATGCATATTTTATTTATTGGTTATGGTAAAACATCCGAGCGGGTAGCTAAACAATTATTTGAGCAAGGTCATCAAATTAGCACAATTAGCCAGAGTCCCAAAACAGATTCATTCGCAACTCATCTGATTCAGGATGTGCATACCCTAGATTTAAGTGCAGTCGCTCAAATTGACTGGGTCTATGTGTTACTCAGCCCAAAACAGAGGGGTGTCGAAGCCTATCAGCACACTTATCTGGATTCGGTTCAGCCAATCGTCACTGCCTTGAAATCCCATCCGGTAAAAAGAATGGTGGTGGTTTCATCAACCCGGGTTTATGGACAGAATGCAGGTGAAAGCGTGGATGATGAAACTGAAATTCATCCGAATGATGCTCAAGGTGAAATTCTGCATCACATGGAACAGGCGTATCTCGCGGCTTATCCTGATCAATGTACCATTATCCGCCCAAGTGGGATTTATGGGACTTCTGTGGCACGTATGCAGAAAATGGCAACCTCAATGATCAGTTATCCAAATCTGCACTGGTCGAATCGTATTCATATTGAAGACTTATCACGTTTTCTAGCTCATATGATTCACGTGGAACATCCTGATTCTTCATATATTTTGACTAATAATCAGCCACAACTTTTGCATGAAGTCTTGCAATGGTTTCAGCAGCAGATGGGTTTATTTATATTGAAAGTGGAAAGTGACAGGGTGGCGGGTAAAAAGCTGTATGCCACAAGAATGGAAAAGATAGGCTTTGAGTTAGAGCATCAGGATTGTTTTCAGGATTATTTAGAGTTGATGAATAAGACTGATTTATAAATTTGGAAGTTCCTCCTCCCTCTGGGAGGAGGTTAGGAGGAGGGTTTTTTTAAAATCACCTCTCCCTTGCGCAGCAGTGCTGCTTGTATCTTGATTGATATAGTGATTAGCTACCACTATACGCAAATTGTAGAGTTTGGAGTGCTGCTAAAATCTTAAATTTGAACCTGAGATAAAACCTACAATTTGCCC